>CAYXJS010000027.1:0-23093 GCA_964465045.1 uncultured Bacteroidales bacterium
ACAATATAAATACCTGATATTCTGCAATTAAAATAGATGTCTTGCGGATTTTAGGGCTAGTTCAAAAGGTAATTGATATTAAATGAAGCTTTCTCTGATTTTTCGTTATGCAATGCTTAGAATATGAGCATGTTAAAAAATGATATCTAAGCGCCTATACCTATAACAAAAAATTTCGTATTCAATGCTTTTATAACTTTATTTCACTATTTTTGAATGCATTAATAAGTTCAGTTTAATACGTTTGTATATTTCTGAGTTTATAGGTTAAAAGTATGAAAATCAATTATTTAATTCTGACAATATATTTTTAATAACATTCATGTAATCAGCATTTTACATTATTTAATAAAAAAACTGGAAAGTTCTATACCAAACTCATTTATATAAAACTCAAAAGATTTATGGAAGACCAGGAAAAAAAGTCAAACATTAGGGCCAATTCTCAATGCAATGCGGTTTATGGTCTTGGATTTATTGGCGCGGCCATTTATTATATTTCTATAGCTACTGGATTCTGGTGCGGTGTGCTCGGAGTCTTGAAGGCGATTGTCTGGCCGGTTTTTGTGGTTTTTGAATTACTGAAGTATTTGGGAGCTTAAAAAGAAATCGAGCTGTTAACATAGCTACTTATCTATTGTTACAGAATGATAGACTTTTATGACTTTAATACAGATTTTTAACATGGTTAATGAAGTTTTGATATTAACTAAATTCAGAATTATAGATTCCCGCCCGTACCGAATGGCACGTTCGGGCGGGCCGCCCTGCATCACTTCGCTATCGCTTTGTGATTTGAGCAGAATGACCTGACTATAGGGGTCCGCAAGGAAAAAGCGCGCGACGACGCATTTTAAATTATTTGGTGTCGTCGCGCGCTTTTTCCATGTCTATCAGCAGAATACGGTCATTTCGCAGCCCATGTTTCGCGCTATAAAAGTTTAGACATTTTTAATGTCCGATAAGCGAAACAATGGGCAAGAAATCTAATTCCAAGTGTTTTTCATCTACTGGAATATTCAGCCCTGTGAAAGTCGAATCTCTGTTTTCAATAAGTAATCATGTTTACACCTCTAAAAAGGAAAAAGCCTGATTCGTTTCAAACCGGAGGTATATAGAATCATTTCTTCAAGGATAGAGGAATTCAAATTTACCTTCACTTTCTATCCGCTTTTGCCGTGCATTATATAGAATCATTTTAATTTACATAACAAACACAATTATAAAGATACATAATTACGTTGATATTACTTATCTCCAGTAAATAGCCTCTTTTAAATTAATTTGAATTGAATCCTGCAAGGGTTTACTTTTATGAATATTTGGTTAATTTTGGCGCTTGAATTTAAATAATAGGTCAAACCCAAGATTGTTGAAGTATGATATCACTAATTCTGTCAACAGCAACGCGTATTTTGCTTCCCATCTTATTGCTATTTTCTGTATTTATGTTAATCCGGGGTCATTATGAACCTGGTGGTGGTTTTGTAGGAGGGTTGATTGCTTCTATGGCTTTTGCTCTTTATACCATTGCTAATGGGATAGCTCATGCACGTAAAATCTTTCCGCTCAAACCCAATGTTTTTATTATCGGAGGTCTTTCACTGGCATTACTCAGCGGCGTTTTATCTCTTTTTATGGGCAATCCTGCTTTTACCAGCATCTGGGGAAGTTATGATGTTCCGGTTTTGGGGCCGTTGAGTACTCCATTGTTGTTTGACATTGGTGTTTATTTAGTGGTATTAGGGATAAGCACCAGCATTATTTTCACTTTAAAACTAAAGCAGTAAGTCTATGGAATCCTTATTAGCAATATTAATTGGGGGTTTGTTTGCCGGCGCTATTTATATGATTCTACGCAGAAGTATCATAAAGCTGATTATAGGTTTGTCTTTGCTGGCGCATGCTGCCAACCTGTTAATTTTCACCATCGGGGGTGTTGTCCGCGGGAAAGCTCCCTTGATTGAAGAAAGCGAAAAACACATCACAGGCGCTGTTGCCGACCCGCTACCGCAGGCATTGATTTTAACAGCTATTGTTATCAGCTTTGGTGTCACAGCTTTTACGATTGTATTAATCAGGCAAGTTTATCAGGTTATTGGCAAAAGCGATGCCAATGAATTAACCGCAACCGACAGTTAATTATTAATCATCAGGTAAGATTACAATATGAATACGTTATTAGTTGCACCCATACTTTTCCCGCTCTTGTTAGGTTTACTAACCTTGGCTACATGGCGTTACAGAAAAATTCAGGAATGGATTAACGTAGTTGGTGCTTTTATCTTTTTGTTTATTGGGTTCGCACTGGTTATAACCATATTAAATCACGGCATGATGCATTTCCAGGCCGGTAGCTGGAAAGCTCCTTTCGGCATTACCATCATTGCTGATACGTTTAGCTCTATTATGGTCCTAATCACTACGGTTATGGCTTTTGCTACTTCCATCTACTCCCTCTCATCCATGAAAAACAAAAACCGGATTTTGGGAGATATGAAGAGTAAAAAGCGGCAATTTGCTTATTACCCTCTCTTAAACATTATGTACATGGGGATCAATGGTGCTTTTCTTACGGGCGACTTGTTCAACATGTATGTCTGGTTTGAGGTCATGCTTATCTCTTCGTTTATTTTGCTTTCAATAGATGGTACAAAAAAGGCACTAGAAGGGACTTTCAAATATGTAACCATAAACCTGATTTCTTCTGCTTTTTTTCTGATTGGCGTTGGCTTTCTTTATGGATTAACCGGAACACTGAATATGGCTGACCTTGCTGTTAGAGTGGGCGAAGTAGAGAACCAGTCGCTGGTAACATTGGTGGCTATGTTTTTCCTCGTAAGTTTTGGTATCAAGGCAGCAGTATTCCCTTTGTTCTTCTGGCTGCCGGCCTCTTATCATACACCACCCATCAGTATTGCTGCCATTTTTGCGGGGATGCTGACTAAAGTGGGAGTGTATTCTTTGATAAGGGTTTTTACTTTGATTTTTATTCAGGATGTTGCTTACACACACACCATTCTGTTATGGGTCGCAGGTTTCACCATGTTTGTGGGTGTTATTGGCGCGGCGTCACAGTATGATATGCGACGGATTCTTTCGTTTCATATCATCAGTCAGATTGGGTATATGGTTTTGGGATTAGCCCTTTATACGCCGTTAGCTCTGGCAGGAGGTATTTTTTATATCATGCACCACATTATCGTAAAAGGGAATTTGTTCCTGGTGTCTGGTTTAGCTAATCGTGTAAAAGGCAGTTTTGAAATCCGCAATATTGGCGAGCTGGTAAACACCTATCCGCTGCTGGGTGTGCTATTCCTTATACCAGCGCTTTCGCTGGCAGGAATACCACCGCTATCAGGGTTCTGGGCTAAGTTTTTTGTTATCAAGGCAAGCCTGGATATCCAGGAATATTTCATCGTTTTTGTAGCGCTACTGGTTGGGTTGCTCACATTATTCTCTATGATGAAAATCTGGAATGAGGCCTTCTGGAAAAAAGATCCCGATAAGGCAGAAAACAAAGAAAGCGTGATAGCCGGATTGTTCTCTAAGGAAAATGTATTTATGACGATCCCGATTATTCTGCTGGCGATGATTACACTAACAATCGGGTTTTTCCCCGAACCCTTCTTTCAAATTGCTGAAAGAACGGCCAATGAGTTGATGAATCCATCTGTTTACATTAAAACTGTTTTAGGAGGGATGCAATAATGAAAACATTTTTTCAACACCTGTTCCTGACGTTTATATGGGTTGCGCTAACCATGAGCACGAGCGCTGAGAATTTCATTTTTGGATTTTTAGCGAGCTATTTTGTGCTGTGGTTTGTTAAGCGAAAGTCATCAGAATCAAAATATTTCCGCAGAGCGCCAAACCTACTTAGTTATATATGGCTGTTTGTGAAAGAAGTAATTAAGGGTAGTCTTAAAATCGGGTATGATATCATAACCCCAAAACATTTTATGAATCCGGGGATAATAGCTGTGCCACTGGATGCAAAAACAGATCTGGAAATCACTTTGCTGGCCAACTCTATCACCCTTACACCCGGAACCACAAGTTTGGCTGTGTCAGAAGACAAGTCTACGCTTTATGTTTACAATGTCTACATCGATAAAGAAAGCAAAGAAAAGAGTGTAATGGAGATAAAGAACGGTTTAGAAAAAAAATTACTGGAGGTAACACGATGAATTTGGAAAACGCAATTACGTATTTTATTTTGCCTTTGCTAAGCCTTTCAATGCTAATGATTTTCATCAGGCTGTTTAAAGGCCCCAGTCTTATTGATAAAGTGATAGCGCTTGATTTACTGGTCATAATCGCAATCGGCCTTTTTTCAGCGTATGCCATTTTGATAGAAAATGCAGTTATTATTGATATTTCACTCATCCTGGCGCTCATCGCCTTTTTGAGTACAGTTGCTTTTGCTTTTTATTACGAGAGAAAGGGTAAAGGAAAAAAATTAAACGGATAAACACATTATGGAAAATTATATTGTATTGTTTTTTCTGGTGATCGGTACGCTATTTATTTTTATAGCTTCTGTTGGGTTGCTTAAGATGCCTGATGTTTACCTGAGGATGTCTGCCTCTACAATCGCCGGAACTTTTGGCGTGGCTTCCATGCTGATTGCTGTGGCGATATTTTTTGGCGGACTGAGTTTGGTGCTGCATGTTACCGGAGTAATTGTGTTTTTGATTCTTACGGTTCCTGTTGGAGCGCATATGCTTGGCAGAACCTCTCACATCATCGGTCTTAAAATGTGGGATAAAACCGTTTGTGATGATATGAAAGGAAAATACAACGAAGAAACACACGGCTTTAAACCGGAAAAAGAAGAGGAAAAATAAACAGGATGCAAGTTTAACAAGCGATTAGAAAAATATTATTTATGCTTACAGTCATATTATACGGATTTTTAGCTGCTGTCTTAGCGCCATTTGTGCATAAGATTACACCTAGGTTTTCAGGTGGTATACTGACTTTGGTACCTCTGTCAATCTTCATTTATTTATTCACATTCTTGAATCCGGTTGCACAGGGAGAATCCTTGCTGATAGAAAACACCTGGTTTCCATCTTTTGATATCAACCTTCATTTCCTTGTCGATGGGCTGAGTCTTACATTTGCTTACATCATCAGTGGCATCGGTGCAATCATTGTTTTTTATGCCAGCGGCTATTTGAAAGGCCACCGCAAGCTGGGGCGATTTTATGGTTATTTGCTTTTCTTTATGACTTCTATGCTGGGGGTTGTACTTTCGGATAACGTTTTCGCCCTGTTTATATTTTGGGAGCTCACCAGCATTAGTTCATACTTGCTTATCGGCTTTAATCATGAGGCAGAACGCTCACGCTATGCTGCCTTGCAGGCTTTGCTGGTTACTGGAGGGGGCGGTTTGGCCATGATGGCCGGATTCCTGCTGATGGGATCGGTTGCCGAAACATACTCACTTGTTGAAATGGTGAACCGCTCCGAGTTAATTACCGGAAGCGGACTTTATTTATCCATCATTATTTTGATTTTGTTAGGTGCATTTACCAAATCAGCACAGTGGCCATTTCATATTTGGCTTCCCAATGCTATGGAAGCCCCAACACCTGTTTCTGCTTATCTTCACTCAGCTACCATGGTGAAAGCCGGTGTCTTTCTGATCGCTCGTCTTACTCCCGTGCTATCCGGACCGGAAATCTGGCATGTTTTACTCATGACTTTTGGAGGTGTAACAATGCTGATGAGTGCGGCCATGGCCATAGGCCAGAATGACCTTAAGCGAATCCTGGCTTATACTACTGTTAGTGCACTGGGGATAATGGTTTTCTTGCTGGGATTAGGCGGAAAATATGCGGTAACCGGAGCCATCACTTTCCTGATTGTACACTCCTTATACAAGGGTGGCTTGTTCCTTGTGGCCGGCGCAGTAGATCATGAAACCGGAACACGCGATATCAGGTTGCTTGGCGGATTAAAGAAATATTTGCCGTGGATTGCAGGTGGTGCAGTGCTGGCAGCATTATCTTATTCGGGTATCCCACCATTTTTAGGGTTTATCGCTAAAGAATTGATATATGAAGGTACGATACATGCTTCTGTAAATCCAGCGCTGCTTACATCCATGGCTGTGTTGACGAATATGTTCCTTGTTGCTACCGCCATTATGGTTGGTGTAAAGCCTTTTTTTGGTAAACTTACTGAAACGCCCAAACATCCGCATGCGGCTCCTTTCAGCTTGTGGGTTGGGCCGGTTTTATTAGGAACGCTCGGTTTGCTTTTTGGTGTAGTTCCTTCCCTAATGAATAACACGCTGGTAGGTTCAGGGGTGTTGGCCATATTTGGGAAAAGCGGAGCTGAACTTGCTCTTTGGCATGGGTTTAATAAAATCCTTTTGCTTAGTTTGATTACACTCCTTGGCGGGATAGGGCTATATTATGCATCATTTAAAGTGAAGCAATATCAAAACCTTTGGAATACCTTAGAAAAATTTGGTCCTGAAGCCGGATATAACTTTTTGCTTAATGGATTGCTGAAATATTCAGGGAAGCAAACACGGTTTTTCCAAAACGGTCGTTTAAGAAACTATTTCTACTTTATCTTACTATTCTTTGGAGGTATGGTAGTGCTTTCACTGGTCAAATACCAGCTTTTTGGTTCCATTCGTATAAACCTGAATGATGTTTACTTCTATGAAATCCTTATTGTGGCCGTGATGCTGATGGCAACACTGCTTGCCATCATTTCAAAAACAGTGTTGGGAGCTGTGGCAGCTATAGGTGTTGTAGGTTTTGGCGTAGCTATTTTGTTCGCGTTTTTAAGCGCTCCTGATTTAGCTCTAACGCAGTTTTCCATAGAAACCTTAACGGTGATATTGTTGGTGCTGGTGGCGTATAAAGTGCCCGAGTTTAAAAAGTATTCTACTGAAAAAATCCGGATAAAGGATGCGGTAATTTCTGTTTTTTCCGGTTTGATTATAACGGTAATTGCGTTATTAATCCTTGATAATCCTGCAGGCAGTAAAATCAGCGCTTATTTCCTTGAAAACTCCTATATTCTGGCACACGGGAAAAATATTGTAAATGTGATTTTGGTTGACTTCAGGGCATTGGATACCATGGGAGAAATAACAGTGTTGTCACTTGCTGCAATAGGAGTTTATACCTTGATCAAATTCAGGCCAAATAAATCCTCAAAGCTATAGGGCATTAAGCTTTTCGAACCATAAGAAAAGTATCACAAAAAATTATGATGCCGGCAGATTTCCTTCTGCCGGTTTTTGTTTGTTGTATCACATGGTATTTAAGCTTTAGTTACTATCATTATCTTTGAAACGTGGAGAGCCAGCGAATCATTTTACATATTGACATGGACGCGTTTTATGCATCTATAGAGCAGCGCGATTATCCTGAGCTGCAAGGGAAGCCTGTTGCAGTGGGAGGAAGCTCACAACGAGGCGTGGTGGCTGCTGCCAGCTACGAAGCTCGTAAGTTTGGTGTTCACTCTGCTTTATCCTCTGTTTTAGCTAAAAAGCGCTGTCCAAGCTTAATATTTGTAAAACCACGTTTTGATGTCTACCGCAGTGTTTCTGAAGAAATCAGGGAAATATTTATGAATCACACTCCTTTAGTAGAACCTCTTTCGCTTGATGAGGCCTATCTCGACATAACTGATGTGGTGGCATCGCTGGCAGCCGGAGAGGAACTGGCCAGAGGGATTCGGAATGAAATCCATAAAGTAACCAAATTACATGCGTCTGCCGGCGTGAGCTATAATAAATTTCTGGCTAAGACCGCCTCGGACTTGAATAAGCCTAACGGGCAGTTTACTATTAGTTATGCTGAGGCACAAAGCTTTTTGAATGACCTTCCGGTTCAAAAGTTTCATGGTATTGGCAGCGCTACGGCAGAGCGGATGAAGAAACTTGGGATAGAATCCGGTAAAGATATGTTGAAATGGCCGGAATACAGACTTGTAGAGCTTTTTGGAAAAGCAGGGCGCCACTATTACAATATAGTTAGAGGTATTGACGAGCGCGAAGTAAACCCTCACAGAATCCGAAAATCTGTCGGTGTTGAGCGTACCTTTGCGGAGAACCTGAAAAAACCTGATGAAGTAGAACAAACTCTGAAAAGCATCATTGTGCTTTTGCTTGAACGAATATCCCGGCATGGCACATCCGGCAGGACATTAACCTTAAAGCTCAGGTATGCTGATTTCACTACCATTACCCGCAGCAGGACAAGCACAGTTTTTTTAGACCGAATGTTAATCCGGGATTTTGCAAATACACTTTTGAATGAAGCCTGGGAAAAAGGGGAGCCACTGCGGCTGATGGGATTAACCGTTTCCAATTTGCAAAATGAAGCGGTGCCATATCAGCTAAGGTTGAACATATAAAAACCGGCAGCTTCTCAACTGCCGGCCAAAAACTACTAACTATTATCTAAATCAAAATACTTACTTTAATATCTGTTTTTTGATGGATAACCTGTCAAACCCTAAAATATGAAAAATTATCCTGTGTTAGACGAATAACACTCTGCAAAAATAATTTACTCTCTATGAAAAAACACTTAAAATTAAGAAAAAGTTAACGGAAACGATTGCGGGGCTTGTTTGAAAGTAATAATCCATTGGTTTGAAAGATGTCCTAAAGATATTTGCTTATACAACCTAAACTCATTTAATGATCTCAAGTCTTTTTATATGTTCAAAATGTTTAACATTTAAGGTTGCAATAGGAATATTATGAGCTAAAGCAGTTGCAGCAATAAGTATGTCGGCTATATCAATTAGTTTGTTATTTTGCAGCAAATCCAGATATATAGAAATTGCATTATCAGCGCATGACTTATCAAATGGCATAATCATAAGATTTTCACATAACTCTTCCCAATATTCATTATGTGTTTCGCGATTTCCAATACCAATCTCATAATACGTTATAGTAGATATCGAAAACTCCTTTTCCGACTTAGCTATCTCGTAAAATAAAGTATTCTCCTTATTATTTTTCTTACGAAATAATTCAATAAGCACAGAAGAGTCCAATAATATCATGCGATTCTGGTTTTATTGATATGATTTCTTGCAGCCTTAAATTCATTTAATTCCGAATCTGTCCAGGTGGGGGCCTTAAGTATGAGTTTTTCAATTGACTGTTGTGATTTTTTTGAAGAAACTTCAGCCTGCAAAGTATACGCAAGTTTTTCAATCTGCTCCTCGGGTAGCTGTTGAATTAGGTTAAGAATTGTTACGTATCATTGAACATGTGAGATGAAATGCTTACAATTTCTTTAACGTGAGCGATAATGGCTCAATTTGGGTTTAAAATAATTTCTGTTTCTCTTTTTTAATAGCAGTAAAATTCATTTTCTTGAATCTATATTTTCAAATGAGTACCTTTGTAATAAAAGGAACTTATGCAAACTATACGATTAAGAGTTAATAACCGGATTTATAAAAACCTAATGTGGTTTCTGAGTAAATTTAACAAGGAAGAGATTCAGGTTATCGAAGAAGATAACGAATTTCTTTCCGTTCAGGAATATTTGGAAAAGGAACTTAAGATGTTGGAAACCGGGACTTCAGAATTAGTTAGTATTGATGACATTGAAAGTCATTTAGAAACTACCATAAAAAAGCATGAAGGTTAGGGTTACCAAATCATTCAGGGACAAACTGAATGAACAGATTAATTTCATTGCACAAGATAAACCTGCGGCTGCAAGAAAATTTAAATCAGAAGTTTTAGACAGGATTCGCGAACTTTCTCATATGCCATATAAAAACAGAAAATCTATCTATTTCGATAAAGACGAAATAAGAGATTTAATTTATAAAGGTTATGTTGTTGTGTATAAGATTAATGAATCAAAAAAGCAAATTGAAGTGTTTGGATTTGCCAAACATCAAAACGAACCCTTTTAAAAAGGATTATTGGCTATACCTGCCATGCTGTTTATTCCTTGATAAGCAGAATTTCCAGATTTTTTGATATGTCAGTATTATCAAGGTAGGTGCTGAAAAGTTCGGCTCCCGTTCCTCTTGCTTTCACAGGAACAGCCTGGGCGGTATGAGAGTTTGTTGTAAAAGAAAACCCCGACTTTTCGTTAACCAACATGGTGGCTGCTGATGCAAAAGGATGGTTTCCGGTATAGGCTGCGGCCATGGCATCCATTTCAGGCAGCGAATTTTTATCTCCAAATTCCATCTCATAGGCATGCTTCAGGATTTTTTTATCTTGCTCATTGAGAGAAAAGCCGCCTGACCTTTTGCCTAGCCCCAGATGCTTTTTAACCATACTCATGGCATTATCAAAAGAGAGCGTTTCTTTCTGCTCGTCTAATAAAGCTGCAAATGCTTCCTGTGATAGCTTTTGGTTATCTAATCTTGTAAAGTAAGAATCATATTCTGCACTTCTTGAGCCCACAGACATCCCACCGGTTTCGTGATCAGAAGTCACAATAATCAGCGTTTCTTCTGGATGTTCTTCATAAAACTCCATTGCGTGAGCTACAGCGTTATCAAAATCAATCATATCATGAACGATAGAAGCTGCGTCATTCGCATGTCCGGCCCAATCAATTTTACCACCTTCTACCATCATAAAAAAGCCATCCTCATTATCCAGTACATCAATGGCTTTGCCGGTAAATTCGGCCAGTGTTAAATCCTGGCGGTTCATATCAATGGCATAAGGCATTGCACCACCTGAAGTTCGGGGATTTACAGCAATGATTTTTTCATCATTATTATCTAATTTTTGTATAGCTTTTTTATCGTTCAGGTATGTATATCCTTTTTCCTCAGCGATGTCAATGACGCTTTTTTTGTCATTATTCTGGCCTTTAGGGTCTTTAAAATTTCCTCCGCCAAAGAAATCAAATCCACTTTCGGGCAACTGAAGCCCGATGCCATAATAGTTATGGCGGGCAGGTTCATGTGCATAAAAAACAGCCGGGGTGGCGTGATTAATAGGAACAGAGGAGAGTATCCCTACTTTGTACCCATTTTCTTTAGCCTTTTCAGCAATGGTTTTATAGGGTTTTGTTTGTGTTTCATCCATTGAAATGATACCTGTGTTGGTTTTATAGCCGGTTGCAATAGCCGTGCCCGATGCGGCAGAACCCGTAATAAAGCGATCTGCAGAATAGGTGGTCATGGTTGACTGCACTTCCAGCAACGACATGTTAAGCGTATTCAATTTATTATGGTTTTTCTGTGCGCTGAGGTAAGCTTCAGCGGCATTTACATGGGCTGTGCCCATTCCATCTCCGATAAAAAGAAAAATATATTTGGCCTGAGGACCTTCATACTGATTTCGGAGTGTTTTAGCATGACCGCTCTGAGCATGGCTTGTTATACTTGAGAAAAGAGCAATAAAGACTAAAAAGGATGATATTATGGTTTTCATAGCGCTTGTTTTTATATTATTTATGCAAAATTAATTATTTGATGTTAACGGAATATGAAATTTTGAAACTTCTACCTTTGCAAAAAATTAAACTATGAGAGCAAAGGATGTTGAGATTATGGCACCCGTAGGTTCGTTTGCGTCGTTGCAGGCTGCCTTTCAGGCAGGAGCGGATGCGGTATATTTTGGAGCCGGCTACCTGAATATGCGCTCTAATTCATCGCAGAATTTTTCTTTAAAAGACATTAAGGAAATCGTTAGCCTTTGCCGCCAACGTAATGTAAAATCATACCTCACAGTAAATGCCATTATTTATGATCATGAACTTGAAAAAGTAAAAGAGGTATTGAAAACCGCCGCTTCTGCTGAGGTTTCGGCAATTATTGCTACCGACTTTTCCGTAATTCAATATGCACGTGAATTGAATCTGCCGGTTCACATCAGCACTCAAAGCAATATAACGAACATAGAAACGGTAAAGTTTTATGCCCGCTTCGCGGATGTAATGGTTACAGCACGCGAATTGAACCTCAACCAGGTGGCTGATATTACCCGGCAGATCAAAGAGCAACAAATAACAGGGCCTTCGGGAAATCTTGTGAGGATAGAAATATTTGCACACGGAGCTCTTTGCATGGCTGTTTCAGGAAAATGCTACCTAAGCCTGCACACCATGAATTCTTCAGCTAACCGCGGCGCTTGCCTTCAGCCTTGCCGCAGAAGATATCAGGTTGAAGACAAAGACTCGGATATTGCTCTGGAAGTGGATAATGAATACATCATGTCGCCCAAAGACCTTAAAACAGTCCATTTTCTTAATAAAATTCTGGATGCAGGTGTGCGTGTATTAAAAATAGAAGGGCGCGGACGGTCTCCTGAATATGTTAAAATAGTAACCCAGGTATACCAGCAGGCAGTCAATGCTGTTTTTGAGGGAACCTATGATGAAGAAAAAATAGAAACCTGGAATCACAAGTTATCACAGGTGTATAATCGTGGATTCTGGAATGGATATTATCTGGGTCAGCGTTTAGGGGAGTGGACAGAAAAGTACGGATCGCAAGCCATACGTAAAAAGTTTTTCCTTGGAAAAATCACGAACTACTATTCAAAAATTGGTGTTGTTGAGGTTCCTGTAGAAACCAATGAAGTACTAAAAGGCGATCAAATCATGATTATTGGTGACACTACCGGAGTGGTAGAGGATACGGTGAAGGAAATCCGTGTAGATTTATACCCTGTTGAAAAAGCCGGTAAAGGCGACGTGTGTTCTATTCCTGTGAGCGAAACCGTAAGAAGAGGAGATAAACTTTACGTGATGCGGCAACAAAAGCGAACTTTTACCGATTATTTAAATAATCCTGAGCAGGAGAAAACAGTTTAACACAGCAGAATCAAAACAGAAAATAAATCATGATAAAAGCAAACCTCCATACCCACAGTCTTTACTGCGATGGGAAATCCTCACTCAGAGAAGTAGCGGAAACTGCAATACAAAAAGGCTTTTCAGTTCTGGGCTTTTCAAGCCATGCACCTGTGCCTTTTCAGAATAGTTTTTCAATTAAAGATGATGAAGCCTTGTTGCAATACGTGAAGGAGATTCATCACTTGCAAAAGGAATTCAGCCGTGATATCCGGATTTATTTATCGCTTGAAATAGATTATATACCGCAGGTTACGCGCTCTTTCAGTGATTTTCAAAACACTTATCACCTTGATTATACCATTGGTTCAGTGCATCTTGTCAAAAATCACAATGATGAATTATGGTTTATTGACGGGCCTGACCCTGAAATTTATGATGAAGGTTTGAAAAACGGGTTTGGCGGAGATATTTACAGAGGAGTAAAAGCCTATTTTGATCAAATCAATGAGATGATCACGACACAAAAGCCTGACATGATTGGTCATTTGGATAAAATCAAAATGCATAACAAAAGCCGCTATTTTGAAGAAGATGAAATCTGGTACAAAAAGATGGTTGAGGAGTCGCTGGATTACATCAAAGCCAATGATACAATTTTAGAGGTCAATACCAGAGGCATATACCGGGGCCGTTGCCGCTCTCTGTTTCCCGGAAAGGAAATCCTGAAAAAAGCGCTAAAAATGAATATCCCAATCAGTTTGAACTCAGATGCTCACAAACCTCATGAGTTGGATGGCTATTACCCGGAGGCGAGAGATATCCTTATGGAAGTTGGTTACAAGGAGGTATATTATTTTAATGATGGTGGCTGGAAAGCCTATTCTTTGAGATAAGACTGTTTACTGGATAAATCCTTATACAACAGCAGGCTGATTTTTGGTTGATTCTGGAATTGGCAGTCAAAACCCTGAAACCATACTCAGCTTCAGGGCGGTGCTTTTTTAAGAGCGATTCACTTTTTCGCCGTCGTAGCTCCACTTAAGGTACATAGAACCCCAGGTAAAACCCGCTCCAAAAGTAGCCAGAATGATATTGTTTCCGGGTTTTAGTTCTTTTTCCCATTCATAAAGGCAGAGTGGGAGTGTGGCAGCAGTAGTATTGCCATAACGCTGAATGTTAATCATGACCTGCTCGCGTTTTATTCCCATCCGTTTCGCTGTAGCTTCAATAATACGCATATTGGCCTGATGTGGTACCAGCCAGTCAAGCTCATCGGGAGCGATATTATGCTTTTTCATCATTTCAACGGAAATATCCGCCATTTTAGACACCGCCCATTTGAATACGTGTTGCCCTTCCTGATAGATAAAGTGTTCTCTGTTATCCACAGTTTCATGAGTTGGAGGCTTTACAGAACCACCGGCTTTTTGATGCAGATGTTTCCTTCCTGCTCCATCGCTTTGCAGCATGGAGTCGATGATGCCGTTATCATCTTCAGAGGGTTCAACCATTACTGCGCCTGCTGCATCACCAAAAATGGGGCATGTGGCCCGGTCGGTATAGTCTGTAATAGCTGACATCTTATCGGCTCCAACTACAATTATCTTCTTGTATTGTCCTGATGAAATCAGCTTCCAGGCCGTTTCGAGTGCATACAAAAAACCCGAGCAACCGGCATTAATATCAAAACTAAACGCCTTTTTGATACCCGTTTTATCACTAATGATATTGGCTGTTGCCGGAAATACATGATCAGGTGTAACGGTAGCACAGATAAGTACATCTACTTCATCAGGCGAAGTGTTGGTTTTTTGCAGAAGTTCATTAACGGCATGTTCACCCATGTAGGAAGTTCCTAGACCTTCACCTTTTAGAATATGCCTGGTTTTGATCCCAATGCGGGTCATTATCCATTCATCGGTAGTGTCTACCATTTCAGCCAAATCGTCATTGGTGAGAATATCTTCAGGTGCGTAAGCGCCCACTCCGGTAATTGCTGCTTTCATCTTTTCGTATTAGAATTCTTAAAAACGCTGCAAATTTATAAGAAAAATGAAAAGAACTATCTGTTTTGAATATTCTTTACTACAGACCGTTCAATCTTGGATGGCAGTTCGGCCATAACCATTTCGCGGCTGTGCAGTATCATGTTTTTAAAGGCCCGTGCATTGGAGATCCCATGACCTACCATTACAGGTGCATTCGTCCCTAAAACAGGTGTGCCGCCATAGGTTTCATAATTAAAACGCGCCAAATAGTCATCCTTGATGCCTCTTTTCGTCATAATCCGGTAGAAAGACTCAGCTTGCTTTAAGGCTACGTTACCGGTGAAACCGTCGCATACAATTACGTCGGCTTTATCTCTGAACAGGTCTCTGCCTTCTACGTTTCCTACAAAGGTGAAGGTTTTGGCTTTTTCTAGTAACTGATAAGCTGCCTTGGTAGCAATATTGCCTTTTTCCTTTTCTGCACCAATGCTTAACAGGCCTACTTTGGGTTGATCAATGTGAAAGACATATTCAGCATAGAGCTTTCCTAATATGGCAAATTCAAAAAGGTTTTCGGGTTTGGTATCTACATTGGTTCCCACATCCAGAATGATATTATTGCCTCCATCAATACGTGGGAATACTGCTGCTGTAGCAGGACGAGTAATTCCTTCTACGGTACTTACGGCGTATATGGAGCCTACAAGCATGGCCCCGGTGTTGCCGGCGCTGGCAAAAGCATCTATCTTGCCGCTTTTCAGCATCATAAACCCTTTTGTTATGCTTGAGTCTGGCTTGCTTTTGAATGCTTTTGTGGGGTGCTCACTCATCTCAATGGTTTGGCTGGTATGCTGAATCTCAAAATTAGCCATATTCCCATTCAGATTAGCCAGTTCTTTTTCTATGACTTCTGTATCGCCGAATAGCACAATGCGGTCATCGGCCTTAAAATTTTTATAGGCGAGGATAGCACCTTCCAGTGCAGCTTTTGGTGCATAATCTCCGCCCATAACATCTAAACCTATTCTCATACGAAATGGTTTTGTAAAACTTTGGTTAGTCTATTTCTGCATCATGCACCAATTGACCTTTGTAATAAAGAGCTCCATCTACGTAATATGCACGATGATACCGGTGCACTTCACCGGTGGTTGGGCAAGTTGCCAACTGGGGGCGCTCTAATTTTTTATTTGTACGACGCTTATCCCTTCTGGTTCTTGATATTTTCCGTTTTGGATGTGCCATTTTTATGGATTTTTAAATGTTATAGATTTTTAATTTCGTAACTTTTTCAACGCGTCCCATCGCGGGTCCGTTTCGTTTTTCTGTTTTCCTTTAGCGTCATTCTTTTGCTGTTCCAGCAAAGCAATCATATCATGATTACATAAACTCTCACCGGCTTCGTTATAACCATGCGATTTTTTTATCGGGATGGCCAGGCTGATAAATTCATAAACGTAATGACCGATGTCAAAATCACTTTCTGTATCCGGAAGCAGAAGCACGTCTTCACTTTCTTCGGTGAGCTGCTCTATTCCGTTCTGTAATTTTACATACAGGGTTTTATGAATATCAACCGGATGCTGGAATAATTCCAGGCACCGGTCGCAAACCAGTTCTATGCTTCCACGGATGTCAATGGTAAAAATGAGCATCCGTTCCTGTTTTTCCAGTTCCAGTAACACGTTTAAATCACCTTCTTCTATAGCCAGAGCCTTATATTCTCTAAAGAACGATTTCCCTGCTGAAAGTTCAAAGTGGTGAAATCCTGTCTTCAAGCCGCTAAAGGCTATATTAAATTCCTTTAATTTCCCCACAACAACCTCACTTTCTTTTTAAAGGGCTGCAAAAGTAACAATGAATCAGTAATAAAACAAATTAATTTTTTGAATCATTGAGTGTAGTTGCTCTAGTCGTTTTGGATGCGCTAAAAATAATTAGTTTATATTCCGGCATAACGGTCTGTGATATTTTTTGGAAAACACAAGTTTCATTTTATGATTATGCAGAAGTTTAAATATAAAAAGTGTTGTTATATTAAACCTGTAATTTATTTTTGTTTCAAATAGTAGGATTACTCTACAGGTGTTTTTAGACAAGGGTTCTGCGACTTGGTTTGCAGTAAATCATTCAAGTGAAACCATAATTGAAAAAGTTGGAATTGATTAAGAAATTTCCATAGTTTTGTTAGGTATAAATAAAACCATTTTGTCTTTCTAAATCTGATAGAATATGTTTAACAAACTTATTGCCGCAACACTTCCATACATGCCTAAGAAACTTGTATGGATTTTCTCAAAAAAATATATTGCCGGAGAAACCTTACAAGATGCCATTGATGCTTCAAAAGCCTTGAATGAAAAAGGGATGTTAGTTACAATGGATGTTTTGGGAGAATTTATTACAGAACTTCAGGAAGCCGAGGATAACAAAAAAGAGTATCTGCAGGTGATTGAAGAGGCAGAAAAAAACAACATCAAAGGAAATTTTTCCATAAAACCTACTTTTTTCGGGCTGTTGCTTGATGAAGAAAAATGTTATCAGCACACCTATGAGGTAGTAGCCAAAGCCGCTTCGTATAATAATTTTGTCAGAATTGACATGGAAGATTCACCATGTACGGATAAGGAAATCAGGCTTTTCAGAAGGATTAAGGCTGATTTTCCAAGAAACGTGGGATTGGTTTTTCAGGCTTACATGAAGCGAACGCTGGATGACATGAAGAACCTGATGGATTTGCATAGTGAGGAAAACCCGTTAAACTACCGTCTTTGCAAAGGAATATACGTCGAGCCACCGGAGATTGCCTATAAAGGGTATGACAATATCAACAAACATTTCATCGAAGACATGGACTTTTTGCTGAAAAACGGAGTTTATGTGGGGATAGCAACACATGATCGCCCCTTAATTGATGCTGCCTACAAGCTGATTGAGAAATACAATGTACCAAAAGACAAGTATGAATTTCAGATGCTTTATGGGGTTACGCCACATCTGCGACAGGAGGTTTTGGACAAGGGTCACAAAATGCGTGTTTATGTGCCCTTTGGTAAAAAATGGTTTGGCTATTCTACACGCAGACTTAAAGAGAACCCAAAAATGGCTGAGCATATTATTAAAGCGTTGTTTATTAAAAAATAAGAGCGTTTTACAGAAAAATGTCCGGCATGAATATAGGTTGTGCCGGACATTTTATTTGCAGCGTACTGCCAAATGGTTGACAGATGTTTAAGATTGTTTAGTACAGGAATTTTTTGTAATTTTGCACGCATTAGACAATCACGCATTATAAATTGCATACCGATGAAAAAGGCAAAAGTTTTATTCGTATCCCAGGAAATCAAACCATATCTTAAAGAAAACCATATGAGTAAAATGGGGCGCCATCTGCCTCAGGGAATCCAGGAAAAAGGAAAGGAAATCCGCACGTTTATGCCCCGCTTCGGAGTCATTAACGAGCGCAGAAATCAACTTCACGAAGTGATCCGCCTTTCGGGGATGAATCTGATAATTGATGATACAGACCACCCGCTGATTATTAAAGTAGCATCTATCCAACCTGCACGTATGCAGGTTTATTTTATTGATAACGAAGATTATTTTCATCGCAAAGCAATGATCAGGGATAAAAAAGGAAAGTTTTTTGAGGATAATGATGAACGAACGGTATTTTTCGGGCGGGGTGTGCTCGAAACGGTAAAAAAACTGGGATGGGCGCCTGATGTTATTGATTGTAAAGGCTGGATGTCTGCATTAGTGCCCCTGTATGTGAAAAAAGCCTTTAAAGATAATCCACTGTTCTCAGAGGCAAAAGTAGTAACTACTTTATTTGATGATGACTTTCCGGAAAAGCTCAGCGAGAATCTAACAAAAAAAATCAGTCTTCATGGCATTGCTAAAGCTGATTTGAAATACTTTGAAGGGCGCAACTATATCAGCCTTATGAAAGGGGCCATTACGTTTTCAGATGCAATTATTCAGGGTAGTGAAACTGTAAACCCGGAATTGCTCGACTTTGCCAAGGCATCAGGAAAACCTTTCCTTGATTATCAAGGCACGGAAAAGGAAAACTATGTTGATCCCATTAACGATTTTTATGATAAAATCCTTGAAAGCTGATTGTTGATTTTAGCTTTATTTGTAGTATTGCCATCAATTTATTGACAAAAAAACAAGACGTTGAGAATAAATAGTTTCATAATTGCTACCTTACTCCTGGTAGCCGGATATTTTATGACAGGATGTGAAGAAGACCCTACGGATGTGGGTGTAGGAGTACAGCCAACTGATGAAGAGTTAGGTATTTCAAAAACAGATACCATAACACTGGAGGCCTGGTCTGTACTGGTAGATTCTGTTCGTACAGACCGAACGGAATTCAGTCTGCTTGGCTCGCTTTACGACCCCGAGTTTGGTGTTACTACCGCCTCTGTTTTCTCCTCTTTTGCACTTTCTTCAGTTGAACATGACTTTGGTGAGGAGCCGGTACTTGATTCTGTAGTGCTTATGATGCAATACAACAGGTATTACGGAGATACTGCAGCACCACAAACCCTGCATGTCTATCCCTTGCAAGAGAAAATTGAGGGGGATACGGTATATTCCTCTAAACAGACGTTTGATTATGATGAATCAACGGATTATGTTAACGGATATACACATTCGCCAAGACCTACTGATAGTATCATGATGGATACAACCATGTATGCTCCGCATGCCCGTATCCCTATGTCTGAAGATTTTGGGAATTTTCTGTTGAATGCCGGCGACACGGATATGGAAAACACAGAAGAGTTTGTGGATTATTTCAAAGGTCTTTATATTACTACAGAGCCTGAAACCCAACCGGATAACGGTTCTTTAGTTTCTTACAATCTGAGAGGAAATCAAAGCAGAATCAGGGTTTATTATCATAACCAGGAAGACACTACCAGTTTTGATTACATCGTGGGAGATGCAACGCCACGAACAAATCACTATGATCATAATTACGAACTGGCCAGTGAGGAATTTAAGCAACAGTTAGTTGAAGGTGACACTACATTGGGAAGCGAAAGGCTGTATCTTCAAGCGTTGTCAGGAGTGAGGGTAAAGGTACGATTTCCGGAACTGGAGAAAACAAACCGGGATGTAATTGTGAATGATGCACAATTAATACTCAATACCCTGGATAATGATGGTTTTGCTAAACCGGAAAGACTCTATGTAATTGGTTCAGATGAAGAAGGCGGTTTTTATGAGTTGCAGGATGTTTCTGAGGGAGATGCCTATTTGGGAGGGAACATCCGTAATGATGGATCAATACAGTTCAGAGTGTCAATGTATGTGCAGGGTTTAATCACAGGGTCTTCTCAAAACAACGAACTTTTACTGGGCATACCCAATGAATCAACGCAATATCGCAGACTCTTGCTCAACGGCCCGGGGTCTGAGGAAAACAGAATGAAGATTAGTTTGACCTATACAATGGCAGATTAAACTTATCCAGTAAACAATCCTGTATGGCAAGCGTTTATTTGTATTGCCGGATGTGAGCAATATTTCTCATCCGAAATAATGCCCGGAAGCGTAATTTTATATTAGCTTTGTGAGTATAAATTTAAATACTACCTGAATTATGTGTGGAATAGTAGGATATCTTGGAGAAAAACAAGCATACCCCATTTTGATCAATGGACTTCACCGATTAGAATACCGGGGGTATGACAGCGCCGGAATCACGCTTGTTGACGGCGGAATAAAAAGTTACAAACAAAAAGGAAAAGTTGCCGCGCTTGAAGAATTTGTTTCAGGCAAAAATATCAACGGCAATACCGGAATAGCGCATACACGTTGGGCTACTCACGGAATTCCCAACAACAGCAACGCACACCCCCACGAGTCAAATTCCAAGGAATTGGCTATCGTTCATAACGGCATCATCGAAAACTATGAGACTCTCAAAAAGGAGCTTATCAACCGCGGATATTCGTTTCACAGTGATACGGATACGGAAGTATTGATAAACCTCATAGAAGACATTAAGCTAAAAGAAAAAGTAGATCTTGTGGAGGCTGTCCGCATTGCGCTAAACAGCGTTATTGGCGCTTATGCCATTGTAATAGCCTCTAAGCATGAACCCGATATGCTTATTGCGGCCCGCAAAGGCAGTCCGCTTGTAGTTGGTATCGGTGAAGGCGATTTTTATCTGGCTTCGGATGCTACACCTATTGTAGAATACACCAAACATGTGGTTTATCTTGAAGATGAAGAAATTGCGATTATCAGGCGAAATCAGGACCTGGAGCTAAAAACCATCAAGAATATAAGGAAAAATCCCTACGTGCAAGAGTTGGAAATGAACCTCAGCGCACTTGAAAAGCAGGGTTTTGACCATTTCATGCTCAAGGAAATCTATGAGCAGGCGGATTCTATCAAAGACAGTATGCGGGGAAGGCTGAACCCGGAAAACTGGGAAGTAAGACTGGGCGGAATTCTTGATTATGAACAAAAAATGGTGAATGCCCGCCGAATTATTATTATTGCTTGCGGAACATCATGGCATGCCGGATTGGTAGGTGAGTATCTTTTTGAAGAGATGGCGCGTATCCCGGTAGAAGTTGAATATGCATCAGAGTTCAGGTATCGTAATCCCATCCTTACAGAAGATGATATTGTGATTGCTATCTCGCAGTCAGGGGAAACAGCCGATACGTTGGCCGCCATAGAACTGGCGAAATCAAAGGGCGCCACCATCCTTGGGATTTGTAATGTGGTAGGCTCTTCAATTGCGCGAGTCACACATGCGGGTTCATATACACATGCCGGACCGGAAATCGGTGTGGCCTCTACCAAGGCATTCACAGCACAGGTTACCGTACTTACACTTATGGCCCTTCGTATCGCAAAACTGAAAGGTTCTATCAGCACTTCTAAGTACCAGCAAATCGTAACGGAATTGTACAACATTCCGGCAAAAATCACCAAAGTATTAGAAACGAATAAGGTAGTGGAAGAGATTGCCTTGCAGTTTAAAGACAGCCGCAATTTCCTGTATCTGGGTCGCGGCTTTAATTTCCCGGTAGCATTGGAGGGCGCGCTAAAACTCAAAGAAATTTCTTATATCCATGCTGAAGGATACCCAGCGGCGGAAATGAAGCACGGTCCCATCGCATTAATTGATGAAGACATGCCTACCGTTATTATCGGTACCAACAAAAGCATTTACGATAAAGTAATGAGTAATATCCAGGAAATCAAAGCCCGCAGCGGTGTTATTATCGCTGTTGTTCCCGATGGAGATCAGACCATTAAGGAGATTGCAGATTACACTATAGAAGTACCCCAAACACATGAGTTTCTGGATCCGCTGATTAATACCATTCCGCTGCAATTGCTGTCATATCACATTGCCGTAATGCGCGGATGCAATGTAGACCAGCCCAGAAACCTGGCTAAGTCAGTTACAGTAGAATAAAATAAAAAGCTGCACGGAGATCTCTTATCTGTGCAGCTTACAATACTACATCAACTATAGCCATACTATTTCTGGAGATTCAAAGCTTTTGCTACCAGCTCAGCTACATCCAGATTTTGCACTTCTTCAGCCTTATCTTTATACTTGATGCCATCAGTAATCATCGTCATGCAATAGGGGCATGCCGTAACCACAATTTTAGCACCTGTTCCCAAAGCTTCATTGGTGCGTTCCTCGTAAACCTCATGAGTTCCCTTTTCCGCTTCCTTAAACATTTGCGCTCCGCCGGCTCCGCAACAAAGTGAAAAGCTTTTGCTACGGGGCATTTCCACCAGATTAACCGGCAGCTTTTCGATGATTTGGCGAGGGGCATCATACACCCCATTTCCACGCCCAAGATAGCATGGGTCATGATAAGTGATGGTCATGTTTTCAAACATTTTTCCATCTAACTTAAGCTTTCCTTCTGAAATCATCTTTTCTAAAAACACTGTGTGATGGATTACCTCATAATGCCCTCCAAATTCGCCGTACTCATTTTTAAACGTGTTGAAGGCATGAGGGTCGCATGTTAGGATTTTTTTCACCTCATACTGCTCAAATAGCTCAATATTCTGCATCGCCTGCATCTGGAAAAGCATTTCATTTCCTGCGCGACGCGCAGCATCGCCGGAACTGATTTCCTCAGTGCCCAAAACTGCATAATCCACATCCAGGTAATGTAAAATACGAACAAATGCACGGGTTACTTTTTGGTAACGATCGTCAAAAGCACCCATCGAGCCCACCCAAAAAAGGTATTCCGGGTTTGCTCCATTGGCATGCTTATCAGCTATGATTGGGACGGTTATTTTCGTTGTTTCTGACATA
>CAYXJS010000028.1:0-1856 GCA_964465045.1 uncultured Bacteroidales bacterium
TTACATCCGGAAACCCGACAACCCATTGGGCCGGAAATGCTGGCGCCACTTTTCCCGATGGAGCTCATCAAACAGGAAGTAACTACTGATAAATATGTTGAAATTCCGGATGAGGTTCGCGATACATATCTGAAATGGAGACCAACACCCATGTATCGGGCTTATGAGCTGGAAAAAGCTTTGGATACTCCTGCTAAAATCTACTACAAATATGAAGGTGTTAGTCCTACAGGAAGCCACAAACCCAACACAGCAGTTGCACAGGCTTATTACAACAAGCAGGAAGGAGTAAAACGCATTGCAACAGAAACCGGAGCAGGGCAATGGGGCAGTGCATTGGCTTTTGCCTGTAAACAATTTGGTATTGATCTGGAGGTTTATATGGTGAACGTGTCCTATGTTCATAAGCCTTATCGTAAAATGATGATGAATAGCTTTGGCGCACAGGTGTATCCTTCACCTTCGAACCGCACCCAATCGGGCCGCGATATTCTGAAAAAGAACCCTGATGCTTCCGGAAGCCTGGGCATAGCAATTTCTGAGGCTGTGGAGCTGGCGGCAAAAGATGATAATACAAAGTATGCTTTGGGCAGTGTGCTTAATCATGTATTGATGCACCAAACGGTAATTGGAGAGGAAGCCATTAAACAGATGGAGCAAGCCGGCGATATGCCCGATATTGTAGTAGGACCTTTTGGCGGCGGGTCAAACTTCTCAGGGATTAGTTTTCCGTTTTTGCGCAAAAACCTCACAGAGGGCTATAATATCCGTTGCATCGCCAGCGAACCGGCTTCGTGTCCTAAGCTGACCAAAGGAGAATTTCGATATGATTTTGGGGACACGGCCGGTTTCACACCGTTGCTCCCGATGTATACGCTGGGTCACAACTTTATTCCGGCGCCAATCCATGCCGGTGGATTACGCTATCATGGAGCAGGAGTTGTAGTGAGCCAACTGCTAAAAGATAAGCTTATTGAAGCCCGGGCATACGACCAGTTGGAAACATTTGAAGCCGGACTGCTATTTGCCCAAACCGAAGGCATTATTCCGGCGCCGGAAACCAATCATGCTGTAGCAACAGCTATACAGGAAGCAAAACGATGCAAGGAAGAGGGGAAAGAAGAGACTATCCTTATCCATTTGTGTGGGCATGGCTACTTTGATTTAAAGTCCTATGACGATTATATGGCCGGAAAACTTGTTCAGCACCACGTGACGGATGAAGAAGTGAGAGATTCACTTGCAAGCCTGGATAAATTGCAACCTGCCTGAACTATAAGCCCGGAAAGAATTTCGTCTTAAACAGCGAGATTTAACTTAAAGAAGTTACCATCGTTTTAATTTATGGGCGGGATGCTTTCCGGTTTTACATAATCACCTTACTCCCTGTAAACCACATTTAATACAACATCTCCCACTACCCTAAGCGTTTCCGGACTGATTTTATCTATTGTATCCTCCCGGGTGTGCCAGTGCTCAAAGAAGGTTCCGTTTTTTGAATCCGGATTTAGGTGAATTATGTTAATTGTTGGAATGCCTGTAATATCATTGACGTAATAGTGATCATCGTTAATCGAGCCACCTCTTTCATCTACAAAGTAATTGTCATAGCCCAGATTCTCCGCCATTGTCCATACTTTATCCACGATATGAGAAGCGTAATACATCGAAAATTGTTCTTTGAGAAAACGGGCATTGGCAGCTCCCACCATATCAAGCAAGATACCATAACTGGCTTTGTAGCCAAACCGGTGTGGATTCCGCGACCAGTATTGCGAACCCAGGCCCCATGTGTCCTGCTTGTTCGATTGTGTGGATTGTGGCGGACCATAGTCTTCTGCATCAAAAAAGATGAT
>CAYXJS010000028.1:1956-22992 GCA_964465045.1 uncultured Bacteroidales bacterium
TGTTCGATTGTGTGGATTGTGGCGGACCATAGTCTTCTGCATCAAAAAAGATGATATCAACCCCCACATCCGGCGGCATATTTTTCATCTGACGCGCTATCTCTATCAGAGCCCCAACCCCGCTGGCTCCGTCGTTTGCGCCGGAAATCGGTTCCCAATGATATTCTTCATTTTCATCATGATCGGCATAAGGCCTGGAATCCCAATGGGCACAAAGCAAAATACGTTTTTGTTTATCCGGATTAAACGATGAAATAATATTACGGATATCTAAAATATCTTTGTTGTAAGCTCTTACCTTAGCTTCCTGCACCCTCACGGTATCAGCAAAACGTTTCATCGTATTTGCCAGGTAAGCGGCACATTTTTGATGCGCTTCGGTGTTAGGAACTCGCGGGCCAAAATCTGTTTGCGCTTTTACAAACTTAAAAGCAGAATCCGCATCGAAACCGGGAACGTTTACTTCTTCCTTCTCGGGTTTCTCATTGCCAGATGTTTTATTCTCTTTTGATTTCTGAGGTGAATCGCACCCTGAAAGCGCTACTAAAGCTATAAATATCAGCGAAACAATGGTTTTCATAATCATTTACCTGTTTGTTTCCGGTAAGGAAAATTAATTTTAATACAATTAGCGGCTTCAAAGTTACGAATTCCGAATGTTTTAGAGTTATTGAACTGACATTATTCCTTTGTTCAGATGATGATAAACTGAGTTATTCATCAAATAAACCCGATTTCTCACCAAAACGCTCTGAGAAAATAAAATCATCAAAGGCAAAACGGTTTCTTTCTGCTTTTTCGGCCTGTTGTAAAGCTCCTTCAAGTTGCTCAGAGCTTCCGATATACCCCAAAGCCAATACGGTTAAAGGTTTGTACTGGATAGGTACATCAAAATGCTTAATGATTTTTTTCGGATCAAAGCCGCCCATCTGATGCATGTAAAGACCCTGATTTGTAGCTTCTACAGTCATATGTGCCACAGCCTGTCCGGCATCATACTGATATACCAGGTTGTTGTTTTCAGAATTATTGTTGAATTTCCTGCCTAAAGTAACAACTAAAACAGGAGCTGAGATTGCCCAGTTTTGGTTAAACTCAACTAAAGAATCCATGATTTTGTCATAGGTTGCCTCTCCCTTTTGACCTACAATAAAGCGCCAGGGCTGCTGGTTATAGCTAGAAGGCGACCAACGGGCAGCCGCAAAAAGCGATTGGAGCTTTTCTTTTTCTATATTCTTTGAATGAAAGGCTCTCGGACTCCAGCGTTTCTCTAACAAATCGTGTATCGGATAAGTGGTTTTTGCTTTTTTGTGACTCATAAGACTTAATAAATTAAAATTTTAAAAACAATTTCTTTCTTTGTTTAATTTTTTGCATGAAATACTTTAACCATAACCAATTTTTGCAGATTCTGTTCTAAACACCGATCGGTTTCCGGGTAAAACCCAAATATGAAGCAATGCTTCGCTAATAATCATAGTTCATTATGAAAAATACTTATCCATAAATTGAGTTATGAAAATGAGTATAAGCAAAAAACCTCCACATCTGAAGATGCAGAGGTTTTTCAATATAGTGCAAACTGCGTTTACTTTCTAAACAACGGATCTGCGCCTATGGTTCCCTCAAGAAAATTAAGATATTTATCCGAGCGCGTATATTCTAAACGCTTTTGGGTTTCTTGCAAGACTTCAGGCAAATCCATGCTTTCTACATATTCCTGATTAACCGGGTCATTCTTAAACTGTTCTACGTAATCAATCTCTTTTTCGAGGAACTCAATATCGATTTGCTGTTTACGCTTCAGCCTTTCCTTATACCAATCCGCGTTTATGACATAATCGCGATCAAACAATTTCCGGATTTCAGAATCAGAAACATCCTTACCCTCATAATGACCATAGGCCATTATATGCAGGAGCGCTTTCAGTGGTGGTATAGCTGCATCAACGCTGCCATCAACAAAGTAATTGAGGGCAACCTTGCGCTGAGCCTCCACAATATTATCCACACCATCAGCAAAAGCTTCCATACCTTGTTTTTCGGGGCGCAGCATTTCCTCGCGGAACACGGCCTGAGGCTCATCAAAGATGCTTTTCAGATGGTTAAACGCAAACTGTTCTGTAATACGATATCCCAGGCGTGAAGCTTTTACTGTTTTTCCTTCATATTCAAAATCGTCCAGTTTCTCAAGCGATCCTTCTTTTATCAGGTTTTGCGGATCACGCGCTTTGACATCCATTCTGGCCCATAACTCTGGAATCAATAAAGAGACATCATGGTCAAAACGTGAATGTGTACCTACATGTCCTGCCGCGCTTGTGAATCCCTGATATCCCGTAAGGATATAAGACAACAAAGCATTATTCAAATCAGTTACAGGGCTTAACATATTGAAAGGCCCTTTGGTGAGGGCTCCTTCAGACCCGGCTCCTGTTGTGGAAGGCGATTTACCGGTAAGGCTGCATATAAAGTCCATAAACAACTCAGGCAACTCCTGGTAGTGAATAGGATTATAGACGCTTAGTCCGCGGATTCCCTTTTCCTTGTCAGGCGGATTATTACGACGACCGGGCAGCACGGCATTGATCGGGTAGCTTACGTTTAAAGAAAGCGGTACTTTTTGATAAAGCCGCATGCCTATTTCGGCAAGGTAGTCATCTATTGGGTTAACCAAGTCTGGTCTGGTTTGCAGATAGCGTGGGTTTTTCGATGGGCTGCCATCTACAATCCGCGGATGCGAAGGCGAAATAAAATAAGTGCCTGTTTTTTCGCGACTTCCTTCACGTATCAGTTTCTTGATAGGTTCAGTATATTTATCAAAATGAATAGCATCAGAAAGCAACCTCTTTCCGTCATCTACTGACAGTGGCTCGTAGTTTGAAGTAAAGTTATTGCGAAGCGAAAGATCGGCCTCCGCCTCTTTATCATAACCACGGTTTACAGCTTCATCAGGACGCTGAAAGAACTTATTCTCACAATTATCCACAATTTTCACCGAGGGATTATTATATCGCTTGTCCAGATAACTAAAATGCTTAGCAGGAAGTGTAATTGAAGCTGTAATGTCGTCTTCCATTTGGATTTTAGCAGCAGCAATAAAATCGGCCCTCAATTTATGCAGATACCATGAGTTATCATCAGCAAAGCCCACTCTCAGGTAACTTGCGCTAATCTTACGGTTATTGAACAACAATTCATTGCCTCTTCTACCGTTAATAACATCGGTTGAGAAAAAGTTTTTCCAGTCCTGGTCTGTTCGTGAGGGACGGTAGAACCGCTTGACATAGAAAACCAGCGTTTTAACGTGCGCAGGTATTGAGCGCAAAAATTCATTATACTCATCGCTGTATAAATTTGAAGGCGTAAGCAATTTGATTACCGAACCCAGTGTGCGCTTTTCAGACAACAATGGTCTGGATTGTTTGGGATGGTTCTCGGGATGCTTCCAGCGATCGGAATAATCACGTTTGATAAGCTCATCGGCAGCATCAAAATCCTTTTCAAAATCATTGATGAAGAATGAGCCATATATAATCGCGTTAAGCAATGACTTGGAAATCTCTGACTTTCCACCACCAGAAACTGTGCTGGGCTTATGACAGAATGTTCCGTAAGGCTGCGTACTCACGAGTCTCCATGATGGCGCTGAAGGGTGCTTTTCCATATGCAGCTTATGACCGGATGGGAAAATGTAAACATTGTCGGGTTGTAAACTCAAGAATTTTGTTTTTCCTTCTTTTTCCCATTCAATCGCGCCTTTGTACAGGTCAATATTGGAGTTTTCAGGGATATAAAAAATATTAGAGAACTTTTTATCCTGCCCATAGCCTTCGGGATATAGCTCCATTAACTTTCCGAAGCGGTCTTGTACTTCTTTGAAAGAATATTTGTTATCGAGATACTTTTTCAGGAAGAGCTCTCCATTAAAGCTGAATCCCAGGTTTTTTCGTGCAAAAGCAATAGCTCCGCCAGAATGCTCTTCTTCAGCTAATCCTGAAAGGTTGGCTGCATAACTAAGCTGTGTTTTGATTTCCTTTTTGGAATATCCGAAATAATTATCCGCAATAAGGGTGATTACTACACCGCTCTCATCTCTCGCTGTTAGCTTAAACGGGTTCCCACCATTGTAAAGCTCATTTTCATCGCTCCAGCAAACTCCGTCTTTTTTCTGCCGTTCTGTAGCCTCATCCTCATGAGGCAGACCCAGCTCCTTTTTTGTCATTTGCGAAAGCTGTGGCGCTAAAACAATACAGCCGGTATGACCACTCCATGATTGTGGATCAAGCGCTGCGTCACAATATGGGTTACTTGGGTTGCCTCCGTTTCCGAAAATCGATTCAACAAAATCAATATTACTAACAAGACTTCCCGGGGCAAAAAACCGCACTTCCATAGTTTTCCGGTCAACAACACCTTTTACTTCCGGACTCACAATAGGACGGAGCAAAAGCGAGACAAAAGTACCTGCCTTTTCTTCCTGGGCCGAGGTAAATGGAAGTTCTTTTAACTTCTCTGAAGGATTAAATGCCGCATTCAAAAAGTAAGGCCATGCTGTTTTGGGCACTTCAATCTTGTCTGGTGGAACCGGA
The DNA here is from genome assembly GCA_964465045.1 of uncultured Bacteroidales bacterium. Classification (GTDB taxonomy): domain Bacteria; phylum Bacteroidota; class Bacteroidia; order Bacteroidales; family JAIPAH01; genus JAIPAH01. The sequence continues at coordinate 6,549 of CAYXJS010000028.1, forward strand.
AGGCTGCTTTCTACAATGTGGAAAGAGCCCTTGGTAGTTCTTCGGTCATAACGCGGGTTGTGCAGTACTCCCTGTTTAATACGATATGATTCAAGGTATGGATTTTTATACTCATTTTGGTGAGGCGGTAAACTTAAGGTCCTAGCCAGTCCGGGCTTATCCACAACAAAAGTATTATTCGGAAGCTTCGGCGTTTCACCCTGGCTTACCGGACTAACATTCCTGTCAATAAAATCCTGTATTCTTTTGTCTACAGGTGTATAATAATGGGATACCAACCTTGTTTTACTGCGGTAGTTCTCTACAAGCTCTTCCGTTAGCTCAAGAAAACGGTTATCCGCTAAAGGCTTTTCGCATTCCGGGTCATGCTGATCATCAAAAACCGGCTGCCCCATAGAGGCCAGCTTGAGGTTGATATAGCGGATCATGTCCTTCGTGCCTTTGTGATTGTTGTTTTTATATGGTTTTTTCATAAACTTTTGCTTTTCTTTTTTTTCCTGTCAATTACTTCTGATTCTTTTTAGAATTCACAAATTTACAAGTTAAAACAGCAATAAACCTTTTTTGTTATTCAATTAACAATGCAAACCTTTTCGGGAATCCGGAATAGATAGAATGTAACTTCAATTCAATACGATACAGAATGGAATTATTACTACAAAGTTGGAGGGTGATAAAATGAAATATTAATGGTGCTCAGCGTCTTACGCGTCTTTTATAGAATTGTGAACTGTTAAAATAAGTGCTATAAACTCTTAAAATGACAAAGTAAATGTAGTGCCTTCCTGAGGTCTTGATTTCACAGAAATCGAACCTTTGTGAAGATGCATAATCTGCCTTGAGAGGCTCAGTCCGATGCCTGAACCATGCTTTTTGGACGTGTAAAAAGGCATAAAGATTTTATCGAGGATATCAGGTTTTATCCCGTGTCCGTTATCCGCAATTTCAATGACCATACGAGAGTTTTTGTTTACCCACGCTTTGATATCAATTTTGGGATGCTGCACTTCTTTTAAGGCATCTACTGCATTTACCAGCATATTGATGATAACCTGGTCAATAAGATCAGGATCAGCTGTAACCATTATATTTTGCGGTGTAAGCCCGTAGTTCAGGTCAATATTGAACTTTTCCAATTTGGGTTTTAATAGTTGCACATTCTGCCTTATCAATTCATCCAGTTTGAAATACCTGAAATTAGGCTTCGGTATGCGGGTAAGATTGCGATACACGTCCACAAAATTCAGTAACCCCTTGCTTCGGTTCTGAATTGTAGAAAGCGCTTCGCGCACTGTTTGAAGGTCTTCCTCATCCAGGCTTTTCAGTTCCAGCGAATCGCTGGATTCGTCTATTATCATATCATCCACAGTAGAAACCAAAGAAGAAATGGGTGTGATGGAATTCATGATTTCATGCGTTAAAACCCTGATGAGTTTCTGCCACGACTCAATTTCCTGTTCTTCCAATTCGGCATGGATATCCTGCAGCGAAACCACCGTTAAATCCTTGCCGCGCAGTCTGAGTTGGGTAGCAGAAATAAAAATCTGCAGCAGTTCATCGTCAACAATCAGCTTAATCAGCACCTTTTCTCCGGGTTTTATGCCCAGGAGTTTATTTGAAAAGCCGCTCTTGATATTATCAAGGTCCTGAACATGCTTGAGGACATTTATTTTAAAAAGCTTTTTTACGGCACTGTTAAAAAGATCAACCTTCCCATCAGGATGGAAAGCAATAATGCCTATAGAAACATGCTGAACAACCGTAAGCAGGTAGTTGTGCTGCTCAATTTTTTCAGCCCTGTTTTGCTGAAACGCTTTGATTACTTCATTAAATTCTTTATTCAGGTTATCAAAGGAAGCGCCTTGCTTTTTTCCGGTGAATGAGGTTGAAAAATCAGAATAACGGATACTTTGAAAAAACTGAGTGAGCTTCCTGTTCGTGCGTTCGACATAAAAAATAAGTTCAGTAATCAGGAATATGACAACCAGAATCATCACTCCCGAGGTAACCCACAATTCTTTAGTAAAAATCAAATAAATGGTCAGGAATAAAGCTATTGCCAGCAGTATCACCCGGATAACTACTTGCATTCTGAAATAATTAAAGCCCATATTTTTCAATTCTGCGATATAAAGATGCCCTTGTTAACCCGAGCTCTTTTGCTGCTTTGCTGATATTGCCACCGTGTTTATCAATCACTTTCCGAATCAGTATCTTTTCGGTTTCTTCTAAATTGGTTGAGCTTACGAGCGTATCATGACTTTCCGGTTCATCTTTTTGATTCAGGAAAAAATCACTGGCCATCAAAACATTGTTATCGCTCATAATAACAGCGCGCTCCACCGCATGCTGCAGCTCTCTGATATTTCCGGGCCAGTTGTGGCTTTCAAGTCGTTTTAGAGCCGACTCATGAATACGCTTTGAAGGCATGTTGTACTTGTTGGCATAGGTTTGCAGAAAATGGTCTGCTAAAAGTCGAATATCTTCTTTTCTCTCCCGTAACGGTGGAAGATGAATTTCAACGGTATTGATGCGATACAGCAAATCCTGGCGGAATTTATTTTCTTTGACCATTTGATAAAGCGGCATATTTGTGGCGCAAACCAGCCTGACATCTATAGGGATTTGTTTATTGGCGCCTAAACGGATAACTGTTTTGTTTTGAATTACACTTAGCAATTTAGACTGAAGACCAAACGAGAGGTTGCCTATCTCATCAAGAAAGATAGTTCCTTTAGAGGCTGCCTCAAACCGGCCGGCACGATCTTCTTTAGCGTCTGTAAAAGCTCCTTTCTTATATCCAAACAGTTCGCTTTCAAAAAGCGTTTCGCTGATAGCGCCCAAATCCACTCCTATGAAAACTTCATTTTTACGCGGCGAGTTGCGATGAATCTCTCTGGCTACCATCTCTTTACCTGTTCCATTTTCGCCCAATATCAAAACGTTAGCATCTGTGCGGGCTACTTTTTTTACGTCTTCCATCACTTTTTCCATCGCCTGCGAAGTGCCGACAATGTCGCCATAACGATTATCCTGGTCAGACAATAAGAATTTTTGCTGGCTCTTCAGGTTTTCCAGTTCTACTTTCGATTGCCGCAATTGCAGAGAAGTAGTAATCGTAGCAAGCAGCTTTTTGTTATCCCACGGTTTTAATAAAAAGTTTGTGGCTCCTTCCTTGATCCCCTGAACAGCAAGTTCAATATCACCGTAGCCTGTAATCAGAATAATCACAGCCGCCGGATCAATTTCCAGAATTTTGTTGAGCCAGTGGAAACCTTCCTGACCCGAGGTGGCGCCACGGGAAAAATTCATATCCAACAGTATCAAATCGTAGTTTTCATTGCTCATCAAAGTAGCAATGTTATCCGGGTGTTTTTCAGTGTGAACCACCTGGAAATGCTGCTTCAGGAACAGCTTTGCGGCCAGCAGGATATCCGTATCATCGTCTACGATCAGGATTTTTTGGTTGTATTTTTCAGTCATAGTAAAAGTATTGAATGCCACGGATTTTATTTTCAGGATAAAATTACAAAATGTTCGGAAACGAACAACAAAACAATATCAAAATTTATATTCCATCCTAAAGTGATACGAATCAGGTTAAAAAATGACTTGCAAACTATTTCTGCGGCGTTATTTACATGCTCCACTGTTAATATTTTGTAAAGCTATTTAATAGAAAAATAATCATTCCCATTCAGTCCATTTAGCTGTTATGCTGGATTTAAACAATCTTTCGTATATGTTGTTTACACTCAAATTTTAAAACAAATACTAATGAAAACAACATTTTTAAAATCAATAGCAGTATTCATTTTAACCGCTTTTTTATCCGTTTCTGTACTTGCAGAAGTTTTTGATATGGTTCCTGGAAATGAAGGAAATAAGATGAAAAAAATCCTCCCTATGTTACCGGAATATGAATGGAGTTATCCTTATGACTTACCGGATTTAAATTATGATTATGACGCTTTGGAGCCATCGGTAGACAAAACTACCATGCGCATCCATCACAGCAAACACCACCAGGGTTATACCAACGGCACTAATTCTGCGCTAAAAGGGAAAGAATATCAGGATAAGCCTTTGATTTCGCTGTTTAATAAAATGGACAAATATTCTGATGCATTACGCAATTCCGGAGGCGGCTTCTACAATCACACACTTTTCTGGACATTTATGACTCCGGGCGGAAGTGAGCTGCAAGGAGATATTGAAGAGGCAATCAATAAGCATTTTGGGAATTTTGAAACTTTTCAGAAGGAATTCGAGAAGGCAGCGAAAGCGCAGTTTGGAAGTGGCTGGGCATGGTTGGTTATGACACCGGAGGGCAAACTGAAAGTTACCAATACAGCGAATCAGGATAATCCGATGATGAATCATGCACCGGTTCAGGGTATACCCTTGCTAAACATTGACGTTTGGGAGCATGCTTACTATCTTAATTATCAGAACAAAAGAGGCGCATATATCCAAAACTTCTGGGATGTTGTAGACTGGAATGAAGTTAACCGTCGCTATAAGATGGTGCACGAAATTGTAAAATAATCTTCAGGTTTGAGCTAAGGAATATGAAGATTAAATAAAAACCTGGTAGCATCTAAAATACTACCAGGTTTTTATTTATGCTGATATGGCTCATTTACTTTGTTGATTACAAACGCTCCAACTCCACGGTAAAGTGCCTCATGATTTTTGCTTCCCAGGTTATTTTCACTCCTCTATTAATCGAGTCCTTGCGGTCAGCTACGTTCTTCAGCGCCGCCGCAATCACATCCATATGATTGTTTGTGTATACCCTTCGCGGGATGGTAAGTCTGAGCAACTCCAGTTCAGGATAGCGGTTTTCGCGGGTTTCTGGATCGCGATCAGCTAAAATCGCACCTATTTCCACACCCCTGACTCCTCCTTCAAGATACAGTTCAATACCCAATGTCTGAGCAGGAAACTCTTCGCGAGGCACATTCGGTAGTACTTTTTTGGCATCCACAAAAATAGCATGGCCACCAACAGGTCGCTGGTATACAATTCCATACTCATCAAGCTTAGATCCCAAATATTCAACCTGGCGGATTCGGGTTTGAAGGTACTCAAAATCGGTGCCTTCGCGAAGACCCTGAGCAAGGGCATTCATGTCCCTTCCAGACATACCACCATAAGTGATAAATCCTTCAAACATGATGTTGTATGTGCTGGCGCTGCGGAATAATTCCTTATCATTCATCGCAATGAAACCTCCCATGTTCACAATAGCATCCTTTTTGGAGCTCATGGTCATGACATCAGCATAGCTGAACATCTCTTTTACGATTTCACGGATGCTTTTGTCAGCGTATCCTTCTTCCCTGGTTTTGATGAAGTAGGCATTTTCAGCAAAGCGAGCCGAGTCAAAAATAACGCTGACTCCATATTTATCGGCAAGCTGGCGCACCTTGCGCAAATTGTTCATAGAAACCGGCTGTCCGCCTGAGGTGTTGCAGGTTACCGTTACAATAACAGCCGGAATATTTTCTTTAGGGTATGCTGCTAATACTTGCTCTAACTTATCGGGGTCAAGGTTACCCTTGAACGGATGTTCCAGTTGCGTGTCATAAGCCTCATCTATAGTGCAGTCTATCGCTTTAGCTTTCCGGAACTCAATATGACCTTTGGTAGTATCAAAATGTGCATTTCCGGGCAGCACATCTCCTTCTTTCACGATTGTGGAAAATAAGACATTCTCTGCGGCACGACCCTGGTGCGTTGGCAAATAATATTCAAATCCCAACAATTCCCTTATTGTATCCTTGAGCTTATAATATGACCTGGCGCCGGCATAGCTTTCGTCGCCCAGCATCAGTTCAGACCATTGCTTGTCACTCATGGCTCCAGTCCCGGAGTCGGTCAGCAAGTCAATAAAAACTTGTTCGCTTTTGAGGTTAAATAAATTATATTTTGCTTCGCTGATCCATTTTTCGCGTTCTTCGCGGGTACTTTTCCGAATGGTTTCCACCATTTTTATTTTATACGATTCTGCAAAAGGAAGTTTCATTTCTTTACATTTAATTGAACAACTATTGGTTATAATTAACAGGCGGGTGTGTCTCGATTACATTAAGAACAGCAATTCCGCATTCTGCCCTAAAAGCCCTCATTTTACCCGTCATTAAAAGTGTATTTTTATCTGAAAAGGGCTTGATTCGAGACTACTTCTCAGGATAAGGAAAATGATCCCGGTTTTTGATGTTGAGAAAGAGTTGTTTCTTAGTAATTCGTAATGCTATCATAATGAAAGTATTGCATCCTTCTTGCAGACAAAAATAAGAAGAATTACGAAAACCCCTAATCATTTCCGTAATTTTCTTTTTAAAAAGTTAAGGTCAATACTTATTGATGCATTTTAACAGTTCGTTTATTATGACTTTGAGCTTTGCAACGCTTGAAAAGATGATCGCAAAAACTGAATTCCGATTAATAGCGACTTACCAATACCTGCATTTGAATGCCCGGGTTACGGGCAGGCAGCGATGTTCTATTTCACAATAACTTTGTGATTTCTGCAAAAAGACTCAGGCTACAAAAGTTAGCAGACAAATAACTCATATTTTTGATGCTTTCCACCAACAAATTAGCAAAGGTAGAGTATTGAAAACCCCGCATGGGTTTTGAGATTTGAATAATTGGCAGTATATTTACAACATTATAATTGTCCCAAATTGAAATAATGGCATCAATAAAAAACATCATCCATTTATCAGGATTTGTTAAATAATTAAATATCATATTATTACATTTTTGGAACATATTTTGATCTGATTTCAAATTAACTACTAATGATACTGAAATGTACTTTTGCAAGTTAGATATTGATCATATTGAAAAAACGCTTTTTGATGACACATCAGATAAAAGCGGATATATCATCATGCTTGCTGAAGAAGATATGTTTTATGCCACCGCGCTGGTTGATCTTTTTAAATTGCATAACTGTAATTTTGCAGGAGGAATATTTCCGAAAATAATTGACCAGGGAAAACTCAGAAAAAGGGGCGTTATCATCAACAAAATCAAAGGGAAGGCGCAGACCTTTGTGCTAGAAGCAAACACACATGAACAAGAACAATTACAACCGATGGTGGAGTATGTCCGGCAAAACAATCCGGAATCGGCTATCATGTTTATTGACGGAATGACTCCATTTATATCCAAACTTATATCTTCCATATACCGGTATTTAGGAACAAGCGTTCGTTATTTTGGTGGTGGCGCCGGGACATCAGATTTAATTCAAAAACCGGTAATCTTTACAGATAAAGGCATGCTTGAAAACAGTATAGTCTTGATGTTTACTCCTGCCACAGCTCATATTAGCATAAAACATGGGTGGGAAAAATACAATGGGCCACTTTTGGTAACCGAAGCAAAAAATAATATCATTAAATCTATCAACTGGGAAAGTGCATTTGATATCTACCGCAAAACGCTGGGTAAGGATAGCTCTATAATCAACGCCAGCAATTTCAGGAAATATGCCTCAAATTATCCGCTCGCATTCTACAGAGAAAACGATGAATTCATTATCAGAAGTCCTTTCATGGTGAAAAAGGACGGAGCAATTATGTGCGTGGGCCATGTAGACGATAATGCCTTAATTTACATCATGAGAGGAGACAAACAACAGCTGAAAGAGGCGGCGGTAAAATCGGCAAAAGAGAGTTTGCAGCTTGCAGGTTCTGCCGGCAATTTGATTGTATATAGTTGTATATCCCGTGAACATTTTCTTGGAAGCGAAATCCATTCTGAAATAAAAGCAATAAAGGATGTATACTACCAATTTCCCCACTCACAAAACTTTTCAGGCGCTTTAACATTAGGCTCCTTTGGCTCAATGAAAACAGGATATCTTGAGTTTTTTACCAAATCAGTATTAACCGGTGCAATTCATGAATAAAGAAAATCAAATAAATATCATTCATGACATTTCTTTGCTCTATGAGCTTTCCTTAGCTATAGGGAGCTCTTTTGAGCTTAAAGAAAACATTCATGGCTTTGTACAGGTGCTTATGGCCCGAAAAAACATTGATATTGTAAATGTATGGCTCAAATCCCGGTTTTTAGTTCCAGAAACGGCAAATCCCGGATATGAATTGGCATACAGCAACCCCCGTTTCAGAATAAAAACAGAAACACTTCCGCCTGATACAGCAATAGTTTCAGCAATTAAAGATAAAAAAGCCGATTCAGTATCTTATCTTTCGCCACGCTTTGAGGGTTTTGTAACTGAATCAGATATACATAACGGCGTATATACTGTTTTTCGTTTGGGTGATATCGGGTTTATTAAGTTTTATCAATTTGCCCGCCGCTATGATTGGAGCCCGGTTGAAATGAGTAAACTGGAAAAGGTTATGGCTCAGTTTACCCAATCCATCTTCAGTTGTGTGAACCATGCAAGAATCATTGAAGAGACTGAAAAAAGGCTTTATGTCGAAAAAAATCTGCATGAAAAGGAGCAAGAGCTATTGAACCTTGTTCAGATTATCCATGATGTTTTCTGGGTCTATGACCATAACGAAAATAAGTTTGTTTTTGCCAGTCCGGCAACAAAGTCTTTGCTGGGGCTTACTCCGGAAAAGTTCATGCAATCCCCCGGAAATTTTAAACGCATTTTGCAGACCCCTGAACCTGAGGAATTGCTAAACCGTATCGTTAAGTCTACTAATGACATTATCGAATTTTCCATCCGGTTTGCCAATGGTACAATACGATGGTTGCGATCTTCCTCACATACGCTCAATACTGACGGCAGTGCAAAGCGTACAGCTGGTATTTTCTCTGATATAACATCAGTGAAGCAAGCTGAGCAAGACCGGGAATACCGGCTCAGCTTTGAAAAATTATTATTGGAAATCGGTACAGCGTTTATCAATCTGCCGCATAATCGGGCTGACGAGGGCATTTACGACGCTTTATCACGAATAGGGGCTTTTTCAGGAGCAGACCGAAGCTATGTTTTTGAGTTTCATGACAATAATTCCTTGATGAGCAATACTTACGAATGGTGTTCTGACAGTGTCACAGCAGAAATAAACAATCTCAAGAATCTGCCTTCTGATACTTTTCCGTGGTGGATAAAAAAGTTATCGGCTTTTGAATCCATCTATCTGCCCACTTTGGATGCTTTGCCGAACGAAGCGGTTGCAGAGAAACAAATCCTGGAGGCACAATCAATCCGCTCCCTGGTAGTCATTCCGTTAGCCTCGCGCGGGCATCTGGAAGGATTTATTGGTTTTGATTTTGTGAAAAGCTATGCTTCTTTTTCAGATGATACCGTAAAAATGCTCCGTTTTGTAGGTCAGATGATTATGAATATGCTTGACAACAAGCAGAAAAATGAACAGCTAAAACAGCAGGAGAAACGCTACCAATCCATCGTAGAATCAGCCACAGATATTATTTATCGGATTGATGACCAAAGGCGTTTTATTTTTATGAACGAAAAAACACTAGAGGTGACAGGCTTCTCAAGGCAGGAATTGATGGGTATGGATTTCGAACAAATCATCCATCCGAATTACGTGGCTAATGTTTCGCGGTTTTATCGTGACCAATATCGAAAAAAGATAGAAAACACATATCTGGAATTTCCTGTCATAAGTCGCTTTGGCGAACAACTCTGGATAGGACAAAACGCTTCGCTCAGTTCTGCTCCCGGTAAAAATGCAGAACTTACAATCGTGGCCCGTGACATATCCGATCTCGTAAATGCCAATGCATCATTAAAACAGGCTTACCAAAAGGCTGAACAAGCGAATCAATCGAAAACACAGTTTGTAATAAATACCAGCCATGAAATCCGGACTCCCGTGCATGCGGTCGGAGGACTTTTATCAATACTCGAAGGTACGCCACTCAACCAGGAACAAAAAACACTGGTCAAAAAGTTAAAAAGCACTTCTAAAAGCTTGAATACGTTAATTGATAATGTGATCGACTTTAAGAAAATTGAATCTGACACGATTGAACTCAAAGAAGAAGCTTTTAACCTGGAAGATCTGTTGCGCATGTTGGTAGACATGATGCGATATACTGCCGAAGAGAATAAGGTAGCGTTGCGATATGCAATCGATCCTGATACAGAACCCAACCTTGTTGGTGATGTTGGAAAATTACAACGAATTCTAATCAACCTCACCGAAAATGCCATCAAGTTCAACCATGAGGGGGAAGCCACTATTAAGGTATCAGCCAAACAAGACAAAGGCAAATATCTGGTTGCTTTTGAGGTTGAAGACACCGGCATCGGGATGGATCAGGAGTTTCTTAAAACCATACAATTTGAATTTGATCAATCGGACAACACAACAACCCGGCGCTATGACGGTTCAGGGTTAGGACTATATATTACGTTAGAACTCATAAAGATGATGGGAGGAAAAGCTGACATACAAAGTCATCCCGAAAAAGGAACTAATGTAAATTTCACGCTGCCTTTACAAAAACAGAAAGAACAGGATATGAACATTGAAAAACAACCCGATGCCGAGGAATCTAAAAAGCATTTTCCGCATCTTTATATTTTAATTGCCGAGGATAATAAAATAAATCAACTGGTAGCGTCGCGTGCACTAAAATCCTTGAAAATAAAACATGACATTGCGGCCAACGGTAAAGAAGCTGTGGAGCTGGTAAAAGATACCGATTATGACGCAATTCTAATGGACCTTATGATGCCTGAGATGGATGGTTTTGAGGCTTCTGAAGCCATCCGAAAGGAACTGAAAAAGTCTATGCCTATCATTGCTTGCACGGCCAAAAAAGTAAAAGGCACCATCGAAGAGTGTTATCAGGCCGGCATGAACGCATATATCACAAAACCATTCAATGAATCGGATATTCGCACGCAGCTTAATAAACTCAAGTTGTAATTTAAAGTATCGCGAAAAGCTGATTTACAATAATTAACAACACCAGCGCAAACGGGTAAACTGTAGCATAAGCCACATGCGGAGCGTTGGATTTTGTGAGTGGTTCCAGCGCACTTAGGGCGGGCGTACTGGTCATGGCTCCTACAAGTCCGCCAATGAGCGTAAGAAAATTCATTTTCAAAACATACCGGCCATACACAACGGCCAGAAACATGGGCACTAAAGTAACTATTGCACCGAAAAGCAGCAATTGGAGTCCGTTGTTACTTACTGTATCAACAAAATTAGCCCCGGCCTTAGTTCCCACGGCAGCAAGGAAGAAAATCAGTCCGATTTTCCGGATCAACTGGTTCGATTCTCCGGCAACGTTCCATAACAAAGGGCCTGAGCGACCAATTTTACTTAATACTAAAGCAGAGATCAAAACCCCTCCAGTTAAACCCAGGCTTAAATTGGCTCCGCCCAGGGGCAAAGTGATACTTCCTAAAAGAATCCCTAGGATGACTCCAATTGAAACAGGCAGGAAATCAAGCTCAATCAGTTGACTCCGGCTGTCGCCCATTAGTTCCGAAAGCTTTTTCATTGCATTTTCAGAAGCTGCTACCATAACCTTATCGCCATACCGAAGGCGGCTGGCAGGATTGGGCGTAATATCAATACCGCTACGTCGGATGCTGGTGGCTGTGGCATTATAGCTGGCAAAAATACCGAGCTCACCAAGTGATTTATTGACAACATCTTTATTTGATACCAGAATGCGACGGACCACATATTTTTTACTCAGGGGGATTTGCTTTTCCGTGTGCCCGCCTACCAAAAACTCCATGTTATGGAGGTTTTCCTCAGTGCCAACTGCTTTTACAATATCGCCTTCGTGCAATACGGTGTCAGCATTAGGCGTAAAGGCTTCACCATTATGAAGCACCCGGGAAATGTTGGTTCCGGTTACAGTGCGCAAACGCATTTCTCTGATGGTTTTGCCAAAAACACGTGGGTTTTCTACAACATAGTTCTTGTTGATTAACACCGGATAATCGCGATGAAGTTCATCCTCATATGCTTGTTCTTCTTTTTTCAGGTTGATTTTAAAGATGCGATGCATTATTGTTGAAAGCACAATTACACCAATGGTTCCAAAAAGATAAGCTATACCGTAACCGATGGAAGCTTCCTCTGAGCCGGTAGCCTCAACGGCAGCCGCCAAACCCGGAGTGCTGGTTAATGCACCGTTGAATAGGCCGGCAGCCAGGATAAAAGGCGTGTGAAAGGCATAAGCCAAACCTAAAGTAATGGCTATACCTGATATCACAACAATAAGCGCTATCGATAAAAGCTGATACCCTTGTTTTCTGAAAGATTCGAAAAACCCCGGCCCAGCCTGTATTCCAACAGAATAAATAAATAGTATAAGCCCGGTTTCCTGAAAAACGGATGGAACTTCATAGCCTAAATGGCCTAAGAGAAGGGCCGCAAATATAATTGCCGAAACATCGAGAGAAATACCTTTTATGCGGATATGCCCCAAAAGCAACCCAAGCATAATGACGAGAAAAAGCACAAAATATGCTTCATTGAACAAATCCATGAACGTGCTGATTTTTTGCAAAATTAATCGAAATACCGATTAAAAAAGAACAATAAACCGTTTTTTAGCTGCATACGTATGCGAAATATAAGCCGGCAGCAACTGAAGTTCTGCGCTGCTTTACATCATAAACAAATGTCTCTTTTTGCGCTTTCATCATCAAAGCCTGCTATTTTACATAACGATTGGCAACAATCTTCATATAATTGCTTATTGATTTTGAGGAGCCTGCTGCTCATGAATTGTCATATACCGGGCAGAAGGCTTATCTTCCAGGCTCATTTCGTTAATATGTGTTTTAATATTGTTTTGGGCAAATTTAGAAATCAGGTTGGTGCGGATTTCATTTTTCAATTCCCATGCATCTGATGCGGTGTTAGCCCAGGCGGCTAACCAACATTTATAACCCTTTTCTCCCATTTCCATAATCCAGAAACTGGGGTCTTCGTATCCCGCAAAATGCTTACTGGCTTTTGCAGCTTCTACAGCTAACTGGTTAATGAGTTTCAAATCAACTGAGTAGGCCACCTGAAATTCAACATGAGCCCACTGATACCGGTCGTTGATCGACATGTTAACAAAATCCTTTTGAAGCATCCGGCTGTTGGGGACAATATACCTGCGCCAGTTCCATATTTTGATGATCGTATGCGTAATGGTTATGTCTTCTATCGTTCCATAATGATTATCAACGGAAACCGTATCGCCTACCTTAATAGGTTGCGAAAAGGAAATGACTATCCCGGAAATCAGATTTTCTATAAAAGTTCTTGCTGCTATACCGATAATCACACTGAATGCTCCAACCATTATGGAAATAAGATTAGCCGGAATGCTGTTCAGAAACGGAAATATCATAGCCAGAATCCATATGGTGGCTATGACAATAACCGATAGCCTTCGAATAATGGAGAATCGGTTTTCCACACTTTCGATAGCAGCCTCACGGGTTTCGCTGAAAGGATGCTTAAGTGGTGTTCTGGTTTTGATCGACTCGAACCCTTTGCGGCCGAAAACGCTATTCCGGCGCGCCTTTTCCACCCGGTTGATATGGCGTTTGGCCAACCATAGCAAAACAGCTCCCAGGGGAATCACGATTGCAAAATACAACTCTAAATTATTCATTATCTTGCTGTTAATAAAAACCCAATTAAAAGTGCGCAAATGTATAATGAATTATAATTCAGTCGTCAAGAAGAAATAAAATTAACAATAAAATCTCTGTGAGGCTTATATAGTGGGGGATATAGCAATACTCACGTGCAGTTTATCAATAATTGACACCATTTTATCTATAACCGTCATTACAGTAATGGCGGTTATAGAAATTCATTATTTTCTATAATGATTTAATAATCTGGATAATATTGATCAAATGGAAGAACGAGTGTTTAAAAGTGTCCTTCCGTCTTCATACTTTTAAAAGTCTTTAATTAAAGAGAAACCTTATTTAACGATAAAGCTAAATGTTTAATTAGTGACATTCGCTAATTAATAAATCATTGCTAAATTTAATTAAAGAATTATTTTCTTTAATATATTTGTGAGATATTTAAAAATAGTGGGCATTTTTTAAAAAAACTAAAGTGAAAAATTTTAATGCCGGTAAATATATCTCCCAGGGCTCTTATAGAAGCTTCCAGCCTGAATTTATCAACAGAGAATGGCAAGTGGATAGCATGGATTTGATACAGTTGCTGAGTGAGGCTGACAGACAAATAGGTCGTTTGGATATGTATTCCGAATACGTCCCGAATATCGATCTTTTTATCAATATGCATATTTTGAAAGAAGCCACCCAATCAAGCAGAATTGAGGGAACTAAAACGAATATAGAGGAGGCAATCCTTGACAAGAAAAACATTGATAGCGAACGTAGAGATGATTGGGATGAAGTACACAACTATATTGAAGCTTTGAATTCAGCTATAGCTAAATTATCAAAACTTCCTGTTTCATCACGACTTATTAAGGAAACGCACAAAACTTTGTTAAGAGGCGTGAGGGGTAAACATAAACTCCCCGGTGAGTTCAGAACCAGTCAAAACTGGATAGGCGGTGCTGGGATAAGCGATGCCAAATTTGTCCCACCGGTTCATACAACCATTCATGATTACATGAGTGATTTAGAGAAATTTATGCATAATGAGTCTATCAAATTTCCTGATTTGCTGAAGATAGCGCTGATTCATTAGCAGTTTGAAACGATACATCCTTTCCTAGATGGAAACGGAAGAGTGGGCAGGCTGCTAATCACGCTCTACCTTGTGGATAAAGGGATTCTTAAAAAACCTATTCTTTATCTATCGGATTTTTTTGAGCGAAACAGGACTTTATACTATGATAATCTGACGCAGGTTCGGGAGAAGAATGATATTGAGCAATGGTTCAGGTTTTTTATGGTTGGTGTAATAGAAACTGCTAAAAGCGGTATTTCAACTTTTGATAGTATTTTAAAATTGCAAAAAGATGTAGAGCATAAAATGCAATCATTAGGTAATAGTTATAAACATGGGCAAACCATTTTAAATTATTTGTTTGAACGGCCGATAATGAACGCAAAAAAAGCCAAAGAGTTAACAGGCCTTTCGCTGCCCTCAGTATATAAAATCCTAAAAATGTTAGAAGATCAAAACATTTTGTATGAAACTACCGGCGCAAAAAGAGGAAAACTTTTCCTTTTTAAAGAATATTTGCGATTATTTAAATAACGATGTTCCTTAATTAAATTTTTGGCTAAAAACTTAATTAGTGTATCTGCTAATAGAAATCCTATATTTAAAAATGGACAAGAATGTTGTTACTCATATTCAAAAGGATGTTCAGGTTCGAAACGGTTCCACAGCTTTTCGATTTTGGCCATTCCTTTCTGAATGTCTTCTGATGAATCAAAGCGAACCAACATGTTGGAATACTTATCAGGATTGTTGATCATCTGTAAATCAGTAAAAATTATCGCCTTACCAATTTTGTTTTGATAAGGCGATTGTTGTCTGATAAAAGCAGTTTTATTTCATAAATCGCTTGTTATTGCTCCGAAAAATAAGATTGCTTTTCTGATAAAAAATGCTTAGCAGCAAACATGGCGTATAAAATGAAGGCAGCGGCGGCTGCGATAAAAACTACAGATTGAGCCAGTACGTTATGAAAAAGAAAGATAAGTAGAGCAAGCACAGTGGCTGCATGGAAATCAATTAAATGCTCAAAACGGTTTACTGCTTTTATTTTTTTCTTTTTTGGCCACATATACAGCAGGTTCACCGCAAAAGACATAAGAATAAGCAGTGAGATAAAATACAGCCAGCTTGTTTCGGGAGCATGGCTCCACAAAACCATCATCGGGACGGTAATCAGCAGGAATACCAGCAAGGCATACCTCCATGAATTAAAGAAAGCCGGTGCATGGTACACTTTCCTGTTATCCACTGGTGTATAAGGCTTCCGCTGGAGAATAAGGAAGCTTTTGAAGTCAATTAGCTGATACAAGCCAAAGCGAGCCGTCCCAAGGCCATCCTCTTTAATTGCCGTATAAAGGGTCTTTTCGCTGCCCTTTTCTATCGCTATTTCTCTTTTTGGTGACCGGTAAAAGTAGATGCAGGATGTCTGTATGGTATGTTTTCCTTCTGTTAGCTCCATTTTGAAAATATCACCTTGTTGCATACGTGTCTCTTTTTTGCCATCTATCCACAAGGAAAGCTTAAGATAGTTGCCATAGAAATAATCATGACGACTAATAATCAATTTGCCCATATTCATAATTTATTAAGATGGTTCAATAATTTTAATTGCTGAACTAATTACCGCACAGGCGCCAACTATACCCCACCCTATATAGGTAATAATTATTTTATTATAAGTCAATATCTTAAATAGTTAAGCCACATAATTCCTGTTTTTATCGGAAGTTCATTCATAAAAATCCCTAAAAAGCCTGACTATACTACTAAAGCTT
>CAYXJS010000029.1:0-3554 GCA_964465045.1 uncultured Bacteroidales bacterium
ATTCATCATTATTGCTTCTTACTTCCATGATGTTTTAAAGATAACATCGAAACCTGAATTACGGTTTTGGTTGATGGCCTGCAAGAACCATGAACGAAAAATCTGGTATTCGAGGCTGACCTTCGCGGGTTTGATTGTCTTTTCCTTTTTGTCAAAATCAAATGTTTGCTGATATGAAAGATACAAATCGTCTGTAATATATTTACCGATTTTTACACTCCCTGATTTCCAGGTCCTGCCTCCTCCGAATTCAATAACATCAAGGCCTGTAGATTTTTGCAGTGATCCTTTCACCAAATTGGAAATTTGCCCGATAGCCATTGAAGCACCCAGCTCTGTAGCGCTCTGATCAACAGAACCCCGCTCCCGTGAGGTTAGCTGATTTGTGGACTTCCCAAATATGATATACGAGAGGGCTTCCCGCTCTTCTATCCGCGAGTCATCAAGATAAAACACGAAATTTGGTTGCCTGCTGCGCCCGGTGATATGCATTGAAATCGTGTGCAATTCCCTGTCCACGTCCCGGAAATCATATTCAATTTCAAAATCAACCTTCGGATCGATCGTTTTCCCTCCGGTAAAAGTTATGCTCCCTCTTTCAAATTCAAACTTCTTCCCATGATACTTTAGGTATCCCCGGTTTATATTCAATGTCCCAAAAAGGTCGATCAATTCATCCTGCTTGATTGCTTTCAGGTCTCCCTGGAGCTCAAAATTCATATCCTTGCCGCGAACCCATGTATTTCCGGGTATTTTCAGGTCAAAAGTGCCTCTGAGGTTCTTATAAAAGCTATACTCTTCTGCCCCCCGGGCCTCCACTGTCAAGGTATCTTGCTGCTCCTGCTCTTGTGTTTCCTTCTTTTTAAGTGCTTCTGCCAATAAAGGAGGGTTTGGATTATCAGACTTTACGGAGAACTGAGAAAGCAATGCATCAGCATTGATCATAGAACGAACAACTTTTATGTTGCCTTTGATGACCGGTTTTTCTATTGTCCCTTCCAGCACTATATCGGGACTTATTGTGGCATTATAGCTTTCGGACCTGACCGCCCGAAAATCCTTTCCCCGGAGATTTAACCGTGCCTCATGTTCTGTATCAGGTTGTGCTGTCTTAAGCTCAAGAGAACCATCGCCCTTCAGGTATCCATCTCCTGAATTCAGGCTTAATTCATCTAAAAATACCTTCTGCTCGGAAAAACGGCTCGTTAATGTGATGTCTTTATAATTCACACCTAAATCCTCGTATCTAAACCTGCCGTTTTTCAAGCCAATGTTTCCATCAAAATGCGGCTCACCAAGGTTGTTGGAAACGCTTACATCTGCTGACAACTCGCCGTTCAGCCGCATTCCTGAATTTATCAGGAATGAATTAAACATCTCAACATCAAGTGCTCCAAGGAAGAGTTTTGCACGAATGGGTGTGTTTTTATCCGGCATCGCGAACGTATCTGCAAGCGAAACATGCAACGGCATCATGGCATCAAACCTTATTGCCGTTCCTTCATTTGATTCCACATCACCCTCAAAAAACAGGGAGTCGGCAGCATAACCAAAGCGGGTAATGATATTACTCAGTTTTATGCTGTCCATTCCCGGCCGGTTAATATTCAGATTCACATCAATAAGTGGCTCCCGGGCTGTTCCTTTAAGAGAAAGATTTCCATTTAGCTTTCCGTGTATATTCTGTTCTATGCCTGCGATATTTTTCAGTCCGGCAAAATCAATATTCTCAAACTTCATTTCCAGGTTTTCATTGCCCTTGAAAGCATAAGTCCCGTGGATATTCAGACTTTGCTCTCCTGAACTGAAGGACAGATGATTAATCACTACGGAATCTTCTGCCATGACCACGTACGCCGAATCACTGCCACTCTTCCAATGGTTTTCCCACGCATTAAGCTCGAATTCATTCAGATGAATTGCTATGTCTTTTTTCATAGCTATTCTGCTGTCTAAAAACAACGATAATGAATCGTGCTTTTGCAGATTAATGCGGCTATCAATTTGGTTGGATTTGTACAAAGCCTCCACATGAAGCTTATCAAAAACATTGGAATCCACCGTTAAGACTTCTGCAACGAAATCAGTTTGTGCGGACAGAAGCGAATCCCCAAACAAAAAGTCTCCTTCGCCATTGAGCGCATCCACTGAAATGGTATCATACAACAAGTTGGCTAAATCATATCGAAGGTTTATGTCTAATGAATCCTTAGGTCCGCTGAGGTTTCCGTCCACAATTCCCGAAAAGGAAATATCCGGTTGATCGATTGCTTTCATTAAAGGGTCAATGTCTTTGGCTTCTATCCTGAAGCTCAATTGGTTTGTATGATCAACATCTCCTTTTCCATCTGCGCTGAATGAAACAAAAGGCGTATCCAGGTGCAGGCCACTGAGTTCATAATGCTGATTATTATAAGAGACATGGGCATCCATTGAATTGACAGGAGACCCTAAAAAACTGGACTGATAGATATTCAGCGCTGTTTCTGAAACCATGCTATCTATCTTTTTCCCCTTTCCTTTCGTTTTTACCTTCATATTGAGGTCTGAGTAGAGCGCTTTATTATTAGTCAGCTTAGAAAGGTTCACCTCCTGTAACAATGCCTCTACATCGTACTGGATATCATCAAAAACATCTTTCAGCCGGAAATCCGAAGCCACTTTCCCAAACCAGGTATTCGCCTTTAAATCGCCGTTAATATTCGCTACATCTTTATCTATATGAAAGACAAGATCATTCAGCTCATAGTCCTCATATTGCACATCGCCAAATTTCCCCTGTGCATTTATGCTGTTTTCCTTATAATCCGTTCCGCTGCCTTTTATGCTGACATCTCCGTTGACCATAGATTTTAACTCCGGGTTCCCGGTCCAGTAAGCCCCGTCAAGATTGTTAACCGCCATATTCAGATCGAAGTGTGGCGTGTTGTCTTGCATGTTAAACCATCCGGCTATATCTGTCTTCTGTATCCCTTCTTCCACGAATAAGGATATGTTGTTTCTTGTGGATGTGTTTTTCAATTCCAATTGAATATGAGGTTGGCCATACAATTCGATATCAGGCATCCAGGACTTAAACTCATTAATATCCAGGGGTGAGATATTTAAGGTTCCTTGTGAAGCCATCAAACTATCAGGCATAAGCGTTCCCTGGCTCTCTACATACGTTGTGGTAAACTTAAGCCTGAAATTATCCCATGTCAGCCCGTCTTCAGTTTGGTTAAACAATCCCGTCATCGATTCCACTTCCAGGCTTGGAGAGTGGCTTTCCGCATAAAACTGTTTCATCTCTGCCGAAACAGCATCTTCAGAATACTGAAATCCCAGGATGAGTTTTAAACTCAGGCGGGAAGGGATGCTTGCCGTATCTAACGCAACAATGTTGGCATTCAGGCTGTCAAGGTCCAGTTTATCCACGCTTATTGTCCATGCGAAGGTTTCGGACGTGTCAGGCTTTTGTTCTTCTTCCGTGGCAAGCAAGAGGTCCTGGAAATTCCATGTGGAATCTTTTTGCTGAGACATATTTACCTTCAAATCTTTCAGATGAATGAGGT
>CAYXJS010000029.1:3654-22215 GCA_964465045.1 uncultured Bacteroidales bacterium
GTGGAATCTTTTTGCTGAGACATATTTACCTTCAAATCTTTCAGATGAATGAGGTTCATTTTCACTTCTTTCTTAAGCAAATGAGACAAAGAATAGCTGACCTGTAGCCTTTGTAAAGAGAGCAATAAGCTGTCTTTCTGATGCACTTCAATATTATTAAGCGAAAATGTTGAGAAAACGCTTCCTTCGATATATTCAATCGTAATTTCTCCGTTTATGGCCTCACTGCCTTTTGAAGATATAATAGAAGCAAGAAAACCATTCAGCGCCCCAAAGTTCACTAAAAACAACAGGAGCACAAGCAAGAACAAAATTCCTGCTAAGCTCATTCCCACTATCTTCCCTATTTTCTTTATATACTTCATTCTTTAAATAATACGATTAAAATGCGTGACCTATGGAAACAAAAAACTGCACCCGAAAGCGGTCTTCAAAAACAGGTGTTGCAAAGTCGAACCGTACCGGACCAATGGGCGTGTTTATCCTTAGTCCCAAACCTGCATCATATCGCAGATTCTGAAGATCATAATTAAGAGCATCAGCCCAAACATTTCCTGCATCCATGAAAGCAACTCCTGAAAAGATATCATATAGAGGAAAACGCATCTCCAGGCTTCCTTCCATCATGCTATTTCCACCGATTAATTCTCCCTCTTCATTCTTTGGCGATATTTGATGCCTGCCCCAGCCACGCAGCGAAGAGGCGCCTCCTATCAAAAAGCGGTCTTCAATCGGCGATTCATCTCCCGTAAACGGTTTGATAAATCCGGCATTTAATCTGCCTGCCAATATCCAATCCTTATCCAGGGGAAAGTAGCGGATGATTCCGATTTCACTTTTGTAATAGTCATATGCTGACTGCATTCCGATACCCATGAGCGTGAAATTGCCATTAATTTTCCAACCCTTCGAAGGCGAGAAAGGATTATCCGTTGTGTTGGTGTTAATCCCAACTGTAATCCCGGATTTATCGCGAATATCATTTCGGATATCTCCTGAAATAGAATCAATTTCGGGCTTGATGTCCAGAAAGTTCCGTTCCAGTGAATACATAACATAACCAGTGGTGCTGCGGGAGATAATTTGCTGAAGTGTGAGCCCGCTACCCAGCCGTTCAACGCTGTAACTTGTTTCGTTTTCACTGATATAAAAAGGATTAAGGATTAAACTCAGGTTGTCTCTCAGCAGATTTGCCTGTATAAACTTTGCTTCCACGCTGACCGGGTAAAAATACGAGCGCTTGGCGGTGAAAATAAACTTTCTTGCTCCGCCTAAAAAATGCAGCTTGGTTACCCGCGCCGAAAGGCGCAACCGGTCTTCTGTTCCGTAACCCAGGCCAGCTTTAAATGACCACGGGGGGAGCTCTTCCAGTTCAACGGAAATCGGAATGTTTTCTTGCTGCTCCTCCTTTTGAGGGCGAAGGATTACATAACTGAAGATATCGGTATTGAATAGCTTTTGCTGGGTTTGGTCGATTTTTTCCTGTGAAAAAATATCGCCGGGGCTGAACTTCAGTTGTTCCCGGATAAAGGGCTCTTCAACCAATGTATCCCCTTTAATGGTAGTTTCTCCAAAATAGGCCTTCGTTTGTGGACGGATATCGTAATGAACATCCACTTTTTTTGTTGCCGTATCAACATCAAGCCGGCGCTCTACTTCAATAAAGGGATACCCGTTATCATAGAAATTCTTGCGAAGCTCCGCTTCATATTTCAGTATTTTGCTGTCCACAAAGCGGTCTCCCTTTTTAAACGGCTGTTTTTCGACGGCTTCAGACAAGATGGCTTTGGTTTCTTCACCGGACACCTCAGAATAAGTTACCTCACTGATAACAACGGGCTCACCGGTTTTTATATCTATACGAATAGTTACTTTCTTATTGTTTTTGATGATTTTATAAGAAACTACAGGCTCCAGAAAACCATTTCGCTGGTAAAAGGATTGCAAGCGCTCAATATCGTCTTCCAGCATAAACGTTGACAACACCGGCTCATTTTTCCAGAATTTTACTTTATCCAGAAGCGATTCTTCGCCGGTATTCATCTGTTGCAATAATGCCTCATCGGGAACAGGCTTATTGCCCCGGAACACAATTTTCTTTACGATGGGTTTATCTTGCCCGTATCCCCGAAAGCTCAGTACAAAAAAAAGAAGGAAGAGTAAATAAACGAATTTCTTCAATTATGATTCAATGGTATTTCTATCGTTTCAAATAATATTTATTTAAATATAACAGTGTTTTGCCATCGTTTGTTTATTTCTGGTAGCCGTTCCTGGTTTATGTGAGCAGCACAGAGAGGAGAGTAGAAAGCTCAGGGCAAGGAGGAAATAGTTGGCAATCTGGCAAAGGGCAAAGAGCATAGAGGGTAAAACCAGCATTCAGAACAGTAAAGTGTCCCTCGTGCAATCTTCGTGTTCATAGTGGTTATATTACATTTTAATCACAATCCTCTCAAGAAGTTTCATATAGCTTATAATAGAGACATTTTCTTTAACAAGAAAAATGTGAGGTGGCATCGCTGTATATGGATTGAAGAAAAGCGTTTTATTCCTTTTTGGTGACATTTTTCACCCGGATAAGACTGCCCGTCCGGAACAAATTCCGGTACAGGCAGGGGCGATAATCTCATGATGTGCGTTAGAAAGTGTTTATGAGGATAGCACCCTCGTTCACGGGGGTGTAGAATAGAAACGCCAACCAACCACTCAGGGCATTTGTTACTCAAGTAGGACTGAGAAATATTTATTAACTTTGTGAAAAAAGTAACTATTATGGAATTATCAAATTTCATAGCCGGGTTTGAAGATTTACCCCGCCATGTAAAAGAACAGGTAACGGAATATGTTGAGTTTTTGTTGAATAAATACAAAAAGAAGGAATACCGGAATGAGGAAAATGATTCATTTACTTTTGATTGGGAAAATGGCTTGTCAGATTTCAAGGATACTTCATCCGTTGAATTACAGCATAAAGCCAATCAATTACGATGAAAGAATATCTCATTGATACGAATATTTTTCTTGAGATTCTTCTTGGACAAGAGAAAAAAGAGGCATGTAAGAATTTTCTTAACACACATAACGGCCATCTTTCTATCTCCGATTTTTCCCTTCATTCCATAGGCGTTATTCTCTTAAACAATAACAAAGCGACCCTTTTTAATATCTTTCTCAACGATGTTTTACCCAAAGCATCTTTAAGAACACTACAGCAGATGCAATATCATGAAATCACCAGTATTTCAAAACAATATAATCTCGATTTCGATGACAGTTACCAGTCTTGCATTGCTAAAGTGAATCAATTGGAGATAGTGACGATGGATAAAGATTTTAAAAGTGTTTCAGCCTATGTCCCCGTTCGCTGGATAAATTAAAGGAACTCCTTTAAAAACGCCTGAGTTATTAATGTTTTTTTGAATTCCCTTTTCATAATCAACCGCAAGTCGTACTGAGCATTGCTAAGCCCACAATCTCATCCACAATCCCAATTTCCTCTTCGGTAAGGCCGTAGAGGTAAACCATGCGGTCGATTTCGCAGGATAAAGATGTGAGAGACGATAGTGTCTTAGGGATTTGATTGAATTCATTCCGTTTTCAGCAAATTATGTATATTCCGGAGCAAGCTGACCCCCTACCCGGCCGGTAAAAAGGAAAGCATTACGCAAAGCTCAGATCCGCTGAGAAATGGTAACTTTGCGGCTTATGGAATTATTTTTGAATTTAGACGCCACCAGATGAGAAGCTTAGCTATTTTTATTTTGACTTTATTGCCGATGCTATTGATTGGCCAGACAAGCATTTATGATATTCAGCACACGACGGTTGCCGGAGACGGCACCTACCCTTCGCTGTATGATGGACAGACCGTTACTACCGGTGGTATTGTAACTGTAACCGGTTATAACGGCGGCAGGTATTTTATTTCTTCGCCGGAAGGTGGCCCATGGAACGGCCTGTTTGTGTATGACAACAATTACTCGCCCAATGTTGGCGACTGTTCCACGCCGCAGGCCGACACGGTAAGCATTGTGCAGCGCCCGCTTTTAAATATTCCTTCAATTGCAGAAGCCGGAGAAACCCTTACCATAGAATGCTTTGCTCCTGAAAACACCACGGACTGGAATGCCACGCTGGTCTTTGACGAATACACGAAGGACATCCCTGTCGAGTCTGCGGATTACGACAGTTATCTTGAAAAATGAACCCTTGAGGCAAGAGTCTCTGAACCTGATTTCTATGAGCTGTTTGATTTGGAAGTCAACGCCTCAGACGGAATTTATGACCATGTTACGAATGCGGTGAAGGTTATTGAGCAATACAAGGATGACTATTACTTCATCCAGCTAACCGACCCGCATCTTCCGGGAAAGACCTACTACGGGGATTCGGGATATGAAACGGATGACTCTGAGCTGGAAGACTTCGAAGAGGTGATCAACGACATCAATATTCTTAATCCTGAATTCGTTGTTCTGACAGGCGATTTGCTGAATGAGGGTGAGATGGAAGACTTTGAGTGCCTGAGGCATCACACGAAAACCATTGAGCTGCTCGAAAAGCTTGAGGTGCCGGTGTACCTTGTTCCGGGTAACCACGATTTGGGTGGCTGGGAGCCCACACCGCCACCACAGGGCACTGCCCGCCGCGACTGGTGGAAGTTTTTCGGGTGGAGACAGCGAAACATTCCGCCACAGCGTGAGGAGTATTACGTGCACGATTACAGTTTCGACTACGGCAATACGCATTATGTAGCCATGGAATCATCGGATAACTACGACCATTATATGTATGACGTTTATGGCGAACGCGGATTCATCCCCGCGCAATTGGAATGGCTCGAAGATGACTTGGCCGGTGCAGGAGACAAAACCAAAGTACTGTTTTATCATTTTGATTTTAACAATGATATCAACCTGAGCGAGCTGGGCGCTGACATGGCGCTGTGGGGACATCAGCATTCCAACACCAACGACTTTACTCATCCTTACCATATCGGTACGGATAATGTATGCAATAACACTGGCGCTTACCGCGTAATAAAGGTAAGCGATGCAGAACTCATTCCCGAATACACCTCCTATACAGGTTCCGGCGGACATAATCTTACCATCGAATTCAGCGAGGAAAACGATGGCTCTTCCGACAGTCTGGCAACGACGATCACCAATGATCAAAACCTGGCTTTCGCCGATGCGATGATAAAATTCGTAATGCCATCAAATAATCATCAATATACCGCCATCAATGGAATCATCAACCAGGTAATCACCCAAAACGGCAAGGATATTTGCTACGTAAACGCAGAATTGGAAGCTAACAGCGAAATTACAGTAACAGTAAAGCAGGATGACGATTTACAATCCATCGATCCAATAGCTTCCGGGAACCCTCCGGTCAAATGTTTCCCAAATCCCTTTGAAAACAGCACGCAGATCTCATATCAATTAAGAAGTAAGGCTCATGTCAGCCTGGAGATTTTCAACACTTCAGGTCGTTTAGTGAAAGTGCTGGCAGATAAAAGCAAGGAGGCAGGCACGCATCATGTAAAATGGGAAGGGAAAAACCAGGCCGGTCATCAAGTTAAAAACGGGCTTTATTTATACCGATACAGCGTAAATAATCAGATCATAGCGATAAATAAACTGGTTAAGATGAAGGTTAATTCATCCCGGTTTTTCTTTCTAAAAAAAGATAATACGCGGTATTAATGTGATTACTTATCTATACTTACAGAGCGTTAGATTTTTATGTCTTAAATATAAATACTTATCAAAAAAATTTGAAATAGATAATAACAAAACATGACTCTCCCTTATTTGTGAACTGATATTTTGAATCTCCGATTAAAACGGGGAATATAAATTCTTAAATTATACAATAAAAAGAAATGGCCAAGCATTGAAGGTGCAGAGCACCTTAATATTTGTAACCAGAATATTACATTTTCAAATCATTGGGGTGCGGAGCACCGTTATATTCTATTCACATCACCGCGAGTAAGATAACGCTGCTCTACAGCTTAAAATCCTAACCGTAAATGTTTATCCAAATAATAAATAGGGTTGTAAATCTATTAGACATTCAATTCAATATCTGCAAACATATTTCCTGTATTGTTTTTTGCCGGCTGATTACTGGAGTTGTTACAATCCCAACTGATTACAATATGCAGCTATGGCTACACCGCTGTTTTTATATTCACTAAACAATCAAATTCAATATCGTAAAATATTTTATACAAAAGTTGCAATCTTCTGTGAAAACCCCCGTTCTAAATTAAACCAAAAATCAAACTTACGAAAAGATGAAAACAAAGCAAATGACCTTGATTGTGGCGGTACTTTTTTTGACAGTAACTACTTATGGACAAAAAAGTACGTATTTTGGATTTACCGGAGCTTTAAACTATGACGTTTATGAATTCACTGACCCCGGAAATACGTTTAAGGAAATTCCTCTCTCCGGAGGCTCTGGAGGAGTAATTATCGGACAGGAAGTTTCGGACTTTCTAATACTCGAAACCGGTTTTATGCAAAAAGAATACTGGGAAGGATACGGATATACTGCTGAGGAAGGAAGTAGTCTTGGTACGGCAAGCAATTCGTATATAAGCTACCAGTTTCCGCTGCGCTTGAAATCAAAAATCAACCTGAAAAAGAATAAAATAACCCTGTATCCTTTAATTGGACTGAATTTCTCTATCAACGCAGATTACGGCTACGGCCTGGGATATGGAACCGGACGCTATCAAACAGGAGAAATAACAATCATCAACTCGTATACCGAAGACGTAAACCTCAAAAAAACCTTTCTTCTGCTTGAAACAGGATTGCAGCTTGGATTTGTTATGAAAAAAGATTTCCTGATTACGGTAAATGCCGGTTATCTGAATGGTTTTGACAAAGTATCGCAGATAGAACATAATTACAGTGTAAACGATGGTGAAATGCAGAAAGCCTATGCCCATAGCAATGGATCGTACTGGAATTTTGGGCTGGGGCTAAGCTATCGGGTCAGTCGCTTTTGGCTCAAAGGATAAGCCGAAATAATAAAATAATGATACTAAGAATGTTATCCTAAGTGATCCGGGATAAGCTTCTTGAATGTTTATATAGGTATGAACTTGATCACTTATTGAATCCAGCAAACAAACCTTTAGAGACAGAATTTAAAGCAGATGAAGAATGCCTGAAAAACAGATTCCTCAGCCCAACTATTTTGCTGGGCACGAAAATCAAGTTCAATTCTTTCAGGATTGTGAGATTGAAATCACATCATCAACCCTGCATTTCATACAGCCTCAATGATGTTCATCGCCTGCAGCGATATAAACATGGCAATCAGGAAAGATTGAAAGAATCCACGAAGTGGATAAACGGCATAAACCGGAGACTGTACAAAAAACCATTTTTGATCTAATTTGACCTGTCAGCGTCTGGTTTTTAGTCGACCTCTGGAAATAATAGCAGCCCACCACACAACAACCCTGAGAAGGGTTGAACGCGTTATAATTGCCTTTTACGCAATACTTTTTGTTTAGCGCAATTATTTTTGCTGAGGGCAAACACTAAAATGCAATAAAATCCCTCTAATAACGCTTACATTGGGCACGCTGTTTGTTTTTCCTTAATTTTGACGCAAATTCGATTGCATGCATTGGAAACTTTTATTGATTACTTTTTGGACGCTCATTTCGATGGGTTCACATGCGCAGGAACCGGACTCCTCTAACATGCCCCTGCCCGACACATCGCAGCTTATTAGCGCCGACAGCATTCCGGGTTTATCGCAAACCGAAGTGGCTGACTCTACCGAAATGGCTGACTCTACCCTGACTGCTGACACAATACCATCCTTCGACCTGCAATACTACTACACCATTAAAGACAGTACCGCCGTCGACAGCGCAACGGTGCAATATTTCATGCTGGAAAATGAATGGTTCATGCCTGCTGAAATAAAGCACATAGACACCACCCTCAGGGATTTTCATTATACGAACCCAATTTACGAAAAGCAGAACTTTTATCAGTCATTGGGAAATACCGGACTGGCAACAAAATATCTCTATTATGATCCGGAATTCAGCAGCGGTTTCAGATATGGTATCCGCAGCTTTGACTTATACAACATAAATGAAAACTCCCTGCGCTTTTATAATACGCTCCTGCCCTACTCTAAGGCCTTCTATAAAATGGCTCCCGATAAGGAACAAATCCTGAACTTTGTGCATAGCCAGAGCGTATACAAAACGGTAACACTGGGTATGGATGTTCAGATTATTAACTCTGTAGGCGCATACCTGAATCAAAAATCGCAGGACCGGCGCGTTGGACTTACAGGGCACTATATTTCCGATAACAAACGATATACCGCAGCAGCATTTTATTCGCACAACAAATATGATATTAAAGAAAACGGTGGTATTGCAGATGAAACCGTTTTTGAAAACAACGAAGAAACCGACCGCCTGCTCTTTGATATCAACCTGACTGATGCCAACAACCTCACAAAAGACGCAACGCTTTATTATCAGCATTCTTTTGAGCTGAGCCCAACAAAGACTTCCGCCGATTCAGCAGAAATGCTCAGGAAAACGCCATTCAATTTTGGCAGGCTATCGCATACGTTTAAGTATTACAGGCAGGGTTTTAGTTATCAGGAGGAATATAACAACGAGAATGAAAAGCCCTATTTTTATCAGAATTACTATGGTGACACAGTTTCCACACACGACTCCACATACTATCATACCATAGAGAACACTTTCTCATGGAAAAACTCCAGGCTTTACCGCACGAAAAAGTCGTTGGGTTTTGACTTCGGCATTACGCACAGGGTTATTAATTTTCAGGATTCCATTAAGAATTTTGTGTATAACCAATTTGTGTTGCACGGCAGGATGTCTAAGACCCTTTACGGGGATCTGAAAATTGGCGGAGAAGCTGAATATGTGCAAGGTGACATCAACGAGAATGATTTCCGAGTTTCGGGGATTCTTCAAAACAAGTTCGGCGAGGATTTGACTCTCCGTGCTACACTGGACCAGGTCTCCAGAGAACCGAATTTCTTCTATAATCACTATTACTCCAACAATTTCAGATGGGACAACAATCTCGATAAGGAAAACATCATTAAAGCCGGCGGTGAAATCACATGGAACAACATCCGTATCGGCGGCAATTACTTTTTGCTTACGAATTACACATACCTGAATGAAGATGCATTACCTGAGCAGGCCGGCAAAAGCTTCAGCCTCATACAGGCGTATCTCTTCCCTGAACTGCAGTTTGGTCATTTTAGCTGGGATACATATTTGTATCTTCAAAAAGGTACTGACGAGAATTTTATCCGCGTTCCCTTTGCTGCGGGCAAAACCGCTTTTTCTTATCACAATTCACTCTTTGACAATGCCTTGTACTACCAGGCGGGTCTGAACATCAAGTATCGCGATTTGCATTACGCCGATCAGTATATGCCGGCGCTGAAGAGCTTTTTCCATCAAGACCGCCGAAAAATCGGCAATTATTTTTATGGAGATGCCTACGTAAGTATCCGAATCAAAAGAGCAAGGCTAATACTAAAATACCGGCATCTTAACGAGGGAGTTACACCATACAAATATTACGACACGCCCACTTACCCTATGAAAGACTCGGGTTTGGAGTTTTCGGTTTCCTGGCGCTTCTATAATTAAAACTCTATGTACCTGAGTTTTTCGAAAATCTCATATACAGCCGGACAAGTCTGTGTGTTTTTCAGGCTGATACTGAGCGCCTGCTTAAACTTTGGGCGATCGGTATGCGGATAATCCGCGCAAGCTTTTGGTCTGATGGCATAGATAGCGCAATAATTATCGTCACCAAGAAATGGGCATGGCGTTTGCCTAAAAACATAATCATGTTCATCATCCATCCTGAGATATTTTTTTACAAACTCAGACGGTTTCATCCTTAGCTTTCGTGATATCCGTGATATATCATGGTCGGTCACAATGGGGCTGATTGTTTTGCAACAGTTTGCACATTCCAGGCAATCAATATGTTCAAATGCCTCCTCATGAAGTTGATGAACTACATTATCTACGTTGCGGTTATGTTTTGTTTTGATTTTTGCTGCCAGCTTTTTGTTTTCCTTTTTCCTGGCATCGGCCCGGCTTTTCAGTGAGGATAACCCATACGGATCGTTCATTTTAATCCCCGCTCCTTCTTGATGGCATTGTATGCATCGGCTACCTTCTTAAACTTTGCTTCCGCTGATTTTTGCACATCCTCACCCAGATGCGATACCCTGTCGGGATGATATTTCAGCGCCATCTTTCGGTAGGCTTTTTTCACCTCATCGTCAGATGCTGAAGGGCTGATCTCCAGGATTTTGTAGGGTTGTTCCTTATCCTTAACAAACATCGCTTTGATGGACTGGAAATCTTTCTGAGCCACACCCATATATCCGGAAATGGTTTCTATCATAGAAATTTCCCGGTCGGCAGTATGTTTGTCTGCCTGCGCAATCCCGAAAAGGAAATGCAGAAGCTGCAGCCGTGATGAATAGTCCATGTATTGCTTGATTTGCAGCGAAACATCCATCACTTTAATCTCTTGCTTGAGGATATCCCTGAGGATGGTCACCAACTGGTCTGCTTTTTGTTGCCCGAACTGATGGTCAAGAAAATTCTTCACATAATCCAGCTCAGAGCGCACCACTTTTCCGTCGGCTTTCATCACCGCAGCCGCCAGCACCAGCAAGCTGACCGCGAAATCACCTGACTGTGTTTGCGTTCCGGGCTGCCCGTATGGATGCTCTCTGGCGCCACCACCAAAAGCGTTGCCATGAATTTGTCTCCCATACTCAAACTCTCCGCTTTGCATTCCGTCAAACATCGAACCGAAGACAAAACCCAGGATGCCGCCAATAGGACCGCCTAAAACCCAACCGAGACCGCCACCGATCCATTTGCCATATTTGTTTTTCGCCATAGTAATGTTTTAACTGTTTTCTGAAAAGTCAACTTTAGATAGCTAACGGGATGCAAAAATACAGAACTCTTTCAACTTGTTTTTGGTGAAAAGTGCCAAAAAATGCAAAACCCATCTTAATGGGTTTAAAGATGGGTTTTGCACTCCGTTTATTCCAGATTTTCTGATTCGGGCAAACCGAATACTTCTTCCATTTGAATTCCCATTTCCTGGAGGCTGTCAAGAATCGGGTTATAGAGCTCCCCGATAACCGGGATGTGCACTCCGGTAGTTTCAATTTTGCCTTGCAGAATCATATCCACAGCAACGGCAGCCGGCAGAGCTACAGTACGCGCCACAGCCGTATCACTTGAGGGAGAACCAAAATCGAGCATCCTGGACTTTATCACCTCCCTTTTATCGTCACGATATTTCGCCAGGAAAGTATGCTCCATCACAACCATATCCCGCTCATCATCCTGAAGCATCATTTTATCAATCATCAGGTCTGAGGTGATTTCGTATGGTGTGTCTTTTCCACGCTTCATATCCTCTTGGCTAAACAAGCCCAAAAACTCCAGGGCCTTCACCGGCACGGCATTTTCCTTTACGCCCAAAAACTTACAAACAGCTTCTTTGGCATCCTGATTTATATCAGCGCCTATCATTTTCTTCACAAAATCAGCATAGGACATGCCGGTAAAGTCATGTTCGTCCTGCGTAATCAGGCTCATGGCTTTTATGGCATCCATAGACTCGCACCATCCCTTGTGTCTGAACGTTCCGCGGAACATGGTTTTCACCTCAGGGATTTTGTACAAGTCGATGTAAGGCATTGAGTCGCGGTTGGGATAAATCTCCAGCTTACCCACATCCGGGAACGAAGAAACCAAAGGTTTTTTAAATAAGTCGGCTGTATCCACATCAGTGATGTTTCCCTTTTTCATATACCGGGCGCCGTTGTTACTGGCCAGAACCACTCCCTTCGGACTCCACGAGAATTTGTAATTGAAGGGACTGTCGAGTGCCTCAGGAGCCGGCAAAGCGCCTGTTACTGAATAAAACGACTCCACTTCCCCGTTTTTATCATGGATATGGTCGATGATGCGCTTCGCGCTCATATGATCGATGCCCGGATCAAGACCTACCTCGTTAAGAATGAGAATACCGGCGCTGCGTGCCTTTTCATCCAGGGCCTGCATCTCCGGTTTAACATAGGATGTTGTTACCAAGGGCTTTTTATGCTCAATGCACTTTTCAGCCACCATAACATGATAACGGTAAGGCAACAAGCTCACGCTCAGGTCATGGCTGGCGACCATTTTATCCAGCTCCGCTTCTTTGTCTACCGTCCACTCAAGGGCTGTACCGTTCGGATGGCCGGCAATCATGTTTTCGCCTTTTGACTTTGTACGCGAGGCGACCGTCACTTCATACTGGTGGTCGAGAAGATACCGGACCATAGGCTTTACCACCAAGCCTGCTCCAAGGATCAATACGTTTTTCATAGTAGTAGTTTTTTAAGTTTATTCTAAAATTTTCTCTTCTTCATGAAAAGCAATGCCAAACTCCTTTAACTCTTCCAGAAGAGGTTCATAAATATCTTTGCGGATTGGGATATGAACACCTGTTTCTTCAAATTTTCCGGTCAGATAAAGTTTGGTAGCAATAGCAACCGGGATTCCCACAGTCACAGACATCGCTGTATTTTCTTTGTTATTGCCTTTTACCACTAAGGTGGAGGTGATTTCCTTTTGGATGTCATCCTCTTCATACTGAAAAAGGTGGCGCATAACAATCATATCCTTCTCTTCATCACCCAGTTTCCACTTCGGCTCAATAAGATGCTGCAAAATCTCAGCCGGTGTGGCATTTTTTAATCCTACCGGGACGGTATCAAAAATACCGCTCCATTTAAGCTTGTGCATGCACTCTGAATCCAGGTCTATTTCCAGGTAATCGGCAAGTTTTTCCTCAACACTTTTTCCGTTTACATAAGGAAGGAAACTGTCAATAAACTGACGATAGGTCAACATATCGCTGTTTTCAATGCGATATGAATCGTCTGTCATGCCCAGTTGAACAAAAACATCCCAGGCGTTGGAATACCCGGATCGTCTGATCGTTCCCCGGAACAAAGTCTTTATCCCGTTAAGGCCGTATATATTTTGATATTTCATGGAATCACGGTTGGGGTAGATCTCAAAATCACCGTATCCGTTGATTTCTACTTGCTCTGTCCGGCTGAAGAGTTTATGGTAGGGAATGAACTTCAGCCTTCCGTTGTGTAAAAACTTCGAAACACCTTGTCCGGCTACAACAACATTCCTGGGATTCCATGTAAATTTATAGTTCCACGGATTATTATCATGCTCCGGCGCAACCAACCCGCCTGTAGCTGACTCAAATGCCGTAAGCTGAGCACCTTTTTCACGCACGCGGTCAATCACCTCCATGGCTGACATGTGATCGATACCCGGATCTACTCCCATTTCGTTGAGCAACAAAACATCATTAGCTTTGGCCCGCTCATGCAATGCCCTGATTTCATCTGAAACATATGAAGCCGTGATCATGCTAATGCCCTGTTCAACGCAGTCTACAGCTACAAGATAATGCATGCGTGCCGGCAGCATTGAAACCACTACATTGGCTTCGGAAATTGCTTTCTGCCGTTGTGCTGAATCATATACATCAAAAAATATCGCCTCGGCATTGGGATGGCCATTGCATTTTTTAGCGGCCAGTTCTTTCGATTTATCACCTACAACCACTTTCCAGTTATAGGTTTCTGAGTTTGATAACAAATATTTTATTAAGGATGTTGACGACATCCCTGCGCCTAATACCAAAATTGTTTGCATTTGCTTTCCTGATTTTATTGTTTTTTTATTGCGCTAAGGAAATAAATTTATCCTTAAAGAAAAAAATTCATCCCATAAAATATTTATTTAAAATCAATCTGTTTTACTGTATTTGCAATTTCATAAAACTGTTTATCCGGATTTCACTTTTTGAAATCTTCTGATAACTATCAGGCCTCCAAAAACTCCTTCAAGTAGGTATAATCCGGTGTCAGCTCCCCACGGTGCAATATCATGGCTTTTTTGATTGGCGACGGCAAATCCACCTCCTCAAAGTCCAACTCATAATTGGCTGTGGCAATGCTGTAAACAAACTTCTCCAGAGCATTCCCAAAAGATTCTGAGGATTCGCGTGGCAATTCGCTGGGGAGGATATCCACGGCCATATCCAGGATTCCCCGTCCTTCAAAACCCATTTTATAATCCCGCGTAAGGGGATCATATACAAAAACCGGGTCCTCGATTTCAGTTCCCGTATGGGTGCATTCTATCGATCCATCCGGGTCGCAGGTTACATCCCCGATAACCTTCAAGTGAGGTTCTCCGTCGCTATAGAGCTCTTCCAGGTAATTCTTGGTAACAATCCGCGGATAGCGATCATCCCAATACATACAGTTCATTAAAATACTCAGGTGAGGAATATATTGCTCAAAATCATTTTGATACTTTTGGGGATTTTCATAATAATCCTGCAATGCAAACTCATCCGAAGGATTTTTGGGTTTTACGAGGTCTTTTTCCTTAAACACCACTTTATACAACACATTGGAAGGAAGATTTTTTTGTTTTTTTAGTTCAAGCAACTCTTGCGGGGAAATTTCCTTCACCGGCAGCAAGCTTAGAATTTCCTGGGCGCCTTTAGAAACATTTCCATAGCCAGTAATCCCCACTACCATCGGGTCTATTCCGTTTGGCAGTCCATTGCGGACAATCTCAAAGCCTGCTTCAGAAATAGCCTGCTTTGCTTCTGCGAGCGAATCATACTTATGTGCCTGCTTCAGCTTTTGGAACGGCGTTTCAACACCCTGCACCCTAAAGCGCTGCCCGAATGACCATAGTGAGTTAATCATCCCGGCCACACCGGCATAATGGCCAAAAAAGATAATCCGCTTGCCGGATTCCTCTACAATTCTTTCATAATCAATAAGATTACACCGCTTATCCATCATCTTGCGAAGCATGGGCATGTTGTATGACTGGCCTTTGATCACATGAGAAAAGAAAACATACGTTTTGTCGTCTTCAAAAAAGTGCTCCGGCATCTCCTTTACCCCAAAAATTACAGGCGCTTCCTTTAGCTCATCCACAACCTTTGCACCGGCTTTGCGATACTCCTCATCGGTAAAAACCCGCTTTGCCGATTTCTCTACTAAAATATTCAGGTTATGCTTTTCAATAAGTCTGCGGGCATGCTGCGGCGGAATGGCTACACGCCGTTCCATAGCATATTTATCTTCGTGTCTGATTCCAATTGTGTTGTTCATATGGGCAATCTGATTTTGATTATTAAGCGTGCCAAACTTACAAAAATCTTTCCTGTTTTTAAAGCGTTTTGCTGATTTTCAGCTTTTGACTGGTATAATCCAATCCGTTACAATTTAGAATGATAATAAATAAATCTTTTTCTTAATTTTGCACCGTCGAAATTAAAAGCAGGATTATGCAGGAAGTGAAAAGCAAAGAGATTGAGGTGCTGGATGTCAGGGAGCTCACTTCTTCTACTTATGTTATACGATTGGACAGAAACGGGATGAACTTTACCGCGGGGCAACACGTCACGCTGGGGCCTGTTCAGGGTATCGATTCCCGTGAGTATTCAATCTACAGCGGAGAGCAAGACGATTACCTCGAAGTGCTTATCAAAGAAGTTATTGACGGTAACATTTCAAAGAAACTAAAGCGGGTTTCTCAGGGCGATAAGTTATCATATGACGGACCTGTAGGCTATTTTACGCTGCCACCGGATGAAATCAGTCAACGTAAGTTTTATTTCATCGCCAGTGGTACAGGCATAGCGCCCTTCCGAAGTTTTGTCCGCTCCCACCCCAATATCGATTACACTTTGCTACATGGCGTAAAGAATACCTCAGAGGCTTACGACCGCTCTGATTACGATCCGGAACGCCATGTTTTATGCACTTCACAAGATACGGATGGCGATTTTAACGGGCGCGTAACAGAATATATCCGTAAAAATGTATTCGATACCAAGGCACTGTATTACCTTTGCGGAAATATTAACATGATTTATGAGGTGTTTGATATCCTGAAAATGAAAAGAGTACCGGCAAATCATTTGCATGCAGAAGTATATTTTTAAAATTCCAATACTTGAAATTCCAAATTCCAAAAAAATGATGGAGTTTAGCCTTGATATCTTTGGGATTTGGAAATTGGGATTTGTGATTTAATTTTTGAAAAAAATTATGAAGTATAATATCATTACATTAGGATGCCAGATGAATATCTCTGATAGTGAGCGGGTGAAGTCTGTGCTGGACGAGAAGATGGGATATACCTGGACGGATAATGAAGAGGAAGCCCAGCTGGTAGGAATTATTGCCTGCTCGGTGAGGCAGAAAGCTATCGACAAGGTGTATTCGCAGATAAACAAGTGGAACAAGCAAAAGGACCATCGCCACCTGATTACTTTCCTTACGGGATGTGTACTGCCTTACGACAAGGAGAAGTTCCTCAAGTCGTTTGACATCGTTTTCAATATGGCCGATCTGCCGAAATTCCCGGAGATGATCAGCCATTACGGCATTACATCTCCGGCCAGCCTGAACCTCACTGACGGAGCTGTTCCTGAAAGCATTAAGGAATTCTGGCACATCACACCACAGTATTCTTCGCCGTGGCAGGCTTTTATTCCCATCCAGAATGGGTGTGATAAGTTCTGTACTTTCTGTGCCGTACCCTACACACGTGGCAGAGAAATCTCCAGACCCTCAGAAGAGATACTCGGCGAGCTTAAAACGCTGGTGGCGGAAGGCTACAAATCCATTACTCTGCTCGGACAAAATGTGAATTCATACGGATTTGATAAACGTGGCAACGAAATTTCCTTTGCTGAGCTCCTGAGAAGAGTTGGGGAATATGGTAAAGAAAGCGGCAAAGATTTCTGGGTTTACTTCACATCGCCGCACCCACGCGATATGACCGACGAAGTGATTGACGTCATTACAGAATATCCCCATCTGGCTAAGCAAATCCACCTTCCGGTGCAGTCGGGCGACGATAAAGTGCTTATCCGGATGAACCGGAAACACAACATCGATCGCTACCGCCATATCATCCATAAAATCTGGAAAGAGATTCCGGAAGCCACTATCTTTACGGATATCATCGTTGGGTTTACCGGAGAAACCGATGAGCAATTCGGAAACACAAGAGCCATCATGGATGAATTTAAGTTCAACATGGCCTACATCGCCCAATACTCTCCACGTCCGGGAGCAGCAGCCTCAAGATGGGATGATGACATTCCGAAAGAGACTAAGAAAGAGCGTTTTCACCAGTTGACTGAAGACCTGACGAAACACACCATCAAGCACAACGAAAAAATGGTGGGAAAAGAATTCAAAGTATTGGTTACCGGAAAAGACAGGAAAGAAGGTCACCTTTCGGCGCTGACCGAAGGCAAAATTATTGTCAGGTTTGCCTCAGAAGATGAAAACCTTACCGGGAAATTTGCTACCGTAAAAATCACCTCAGCAACACCATTTAGCACGGAAGGCGAACTGATTGAAACACCGGAAATGGCAGAAAAGGTATGAGCAAAAAGATAGCGTTTAAAACATTAGGATGCAGGCTGAACCAGTATGAAACCGATGCGCTGGCCTCCACTTTCAGCAGCAACCACTACGATGTGGTGGATTATGAAGACCAGGCCGATGTGTATGTAGTGAACACCTGCACCGTAACCAAGCAAAGTGATACAAAATCACGCAACATTATCCGGCATGCAACCCGGAAAAACGAAGATGCTGTTATGGTAGTCACCGGCTGCATGGTGAACAACCATCGCGAAAAGCTGGAAGAAAGCCTTGATAATGTCACTTATTTTGTGGATAACGAAGAAAAAAGCCAGATTTACGGCCTCATCGATGCACATTTTAAAGGAGAGGTTTTCCATCCGAAAAAAGATACCACCAACCTGTTCGATTACGATGCCGCCAGGGAGACCTTCCACACGCGCAGTATGATTAAGATTCAGGATGGGTGCGATAATTTCTGTACCTTCTGCATTATCCCGTCCGTTCGCGGGCGGGCCACCAGCCGTCCCGCAGAGGAAATTCTTGAGAACATCAAGCATGTGGTAGGTTTTGGATTTAAGGAAATTGTGCTGACCGGCGTAAATATCGGTCGCTATGAGCATGAGGATCTGAAGTTTGACGACCTCGTTGAAAAAGTGCTGGAGCTTCCGGGCGATTTCAGGGTCCGGATTTCTTCCATCGAACCGGAAGGATTTACGCCAAAACTCTACAAACTGTTTAACCATCCGAAGCTGACACCCCACCTGCATCTGTGCATTCAGAGCGGTTCCGATAAAACACTGTTAAAGATGCGCCGGATGTACACAGTAGATGAATTCCGAAAAATTGTAACTGATATCCGGAAGGAAATCCCCGACTTTAATTTCACAACAGATGTCATTGTAGGCTTTCCGGGAGAAAGCGAGGAGGATTTCCAGGAAACCATCAATGTGGTGCAGGAAATCGGGTTCAGCCACATCC
>CAYXJS010000030.1:0-6051 GCA_964465045.1 uncultured Bacteroidales bacterium
CTTTTTGGAGCAAGTATGATGGTGTCAAAAATAAATTCCCGGGCAATAAATGCGGCAATAGCAAAAACAAATACAGCGATGAATGAGCGCAGAATGTGCCAGCGAAGGGCTTCCAGGTGGTCCCAAAAACCCATTTCATCGCCGGAGTTTTGATTTTTTGATTGCTCTTTATCTTTTGCCATGGTAGAATGTATAGGGCAAAAATAAAAAAAACCGTCCATTCTTGGGCGGTTTTTTCATACTATCAGCGGTTGCTTCTAATTCTTAAAGAAAGTTGGCTTTACCGTAAGCATCACCCATCCCCAAAAAGGAGATTCTTCAGTTCCTGTGGCTCCCTTGAAAGCTTCCAGTGTTTCTGAAGGCATAGAGTAGGAGAGGCCTGCCTGCAGCTTTACATCCTTGCTGAAGCCTTTGATAAACATTATGTCAAGCGCGCTGCCCAGCGATTTGTCAAAAGTTCCTCCATTCCCGTCAGGAACTTCCTGCTCGGTAGAAAAGAGGTGATAAAACGCTTTAACGGTTGTGGATTTGTTAAATTTATGGGTCACATTCGGATAGATGTCAATAAGTCCTCCATTTCTCGTGTGTTTGTCCATCAGGATAAAGTGATTTATCCATCCGTAATATTTAAAGCGTGCGCCATACATCAGGTTAAAGGTATGATCGGTATCTGCATAGTCAGCATCAGTGTTTGACGCATCGTGTCCTGAGATTAAATCTGCACCTAAACCTACTCGTGTGCTGTTAAACTTATATCCGGCATCAGCTGTAAGGAAGTAGGCTTGTATGTCTTGTCCGTTTTGATTTTCGCCACTTTGCAGGAAGGCATTGGCTGTAAAGTCAATTCCGTTTTTAGCATATTTTCCGTGCAAG
Organism: uncultured Bacteroidales bacterium; assembly: GCA_964465045.1. Classification (GTDB taxonomy): domain Bacteria; phylum Bacteroidota; class Bacteroidia; order Bacteroidales; family JAIPAH01; genus JAIPAH01. The sequence goes on from CAYXJS010000030.1 coordinate 874, forward strand.
CCATACGTGAAAGTTCCGTTTACCGTATCGGAATCAGCTCCTTGTTGGTAGCCTGCATGAATTCCTGTAAAGGTTAGGGTAAATGCATCATTAAACTTTCTTTCCAGATAAAGGAAGTTCAAAGTCTTAATCCGGTTTTTATCAGCATAGTACCAATTGTTTCTGTTGTTAACATCACCGGTTATTTTTGTGTCCCAGCTATTGTATGATAAACCCAAATCAAAACGCCAGTCATTTTTCTGTGTTTTAAAAACCAGGGCATCATACGTAAGGCCGTACTGGTTCCAGTTACGCCATGAAAGCAGCCGCTGGTCATTGTATTTGAGTTCCTGGCGTCCGATTTTTAAATTGGAGGCCTCGCCCAGCTTCAGGTCTATCCAGGCCTGATAAATGTCCAGGCCATTTGTGTGTTCCCATACACCTGCGCCGGTATAGAAGTCTTCACCACCCCATGATCTTACATCTTGTAAGGAAAGGTAAGCATCATAGTTTTCACTTTTATACATAGCGTTTAAGCGTGTGCGCTGCGTTACGTAATACTGGGCCACATCGCCTTCAACAGGAATATATTTATATCCGTTGTTTGCCTCGGCACGTGTTCTGAATTCCCCGCTAAGGGTAAACTGCGCATTGGCCTGTAAAATAGAAGCAAAACTAATCAGTACAGTTAAGGTCGATTTAATCATAATATGTTTCATGTCATCAGTTTTTGGTGAATAATTAATTAACAACCTCCGGATACTTCAACTTTTTCTTTTTCTGAATCTTCGCTCTGATTTCCTGAAGAAGCCTGCGAAGTTTTATCCATTTCGTAGTTCTTCACTTTGCTATCAGTAAATGCATGCCATTTTTTGGCGCCGCGTTCTTGCATCAGATCGTTCATGAAGCTGTTTGCACCATAAAGCAATGATTTTGCATCATATCCAATCATATTAAGATATGCGGTTACAAAAGCGCTGTGCTGACCTGTAAAACAGTAAGGAACTACGGTTTGATCTTTAGGCAGCGTATTTAAAGCGGTTTTCCTTCCAAGTGATTTTTTGGGATCATACTGGATCGCACCTGGAATATGGCCTTTTTTGTATTTGTCTTCAGGCCAGTAATTTACTAAATAATATTTATCGCTGTTTTCAAAAACCTCATCAGACTTAACACGAACCGGTTTAAATCCTTGGTCAAGCAATTCTTGTGCTCTGGCGCGCATAATTTCAACACCTGTAGTTTTGCCGGTATTTAAAGTAGGATATTCGCCGGCTTCGTTTTTTGGATTAGACTTGGTTTCCAGCTTATCAGCATACTTGTTGGAAACATTTTTACGCCACTTGGCATCGGCTGTAACCTCGTCCCATGCGCTCATGCCCCACTTCATGTCATGCACGTTGTTATATCCAAGCAATTGCATGATAGACGTTGCATAACCAGCTGCTTGTCCGGAATAGCATACCATAACGATATGGCTGTAGCTGGTAGGTGTAATGATGTTTTCAAAATAATTTAATAAATCTGACATCTTCACGTTTTCGGCACCCGGAATATGTCCGTTTTTGAAGTCTTGCTCGTTACGTAGGTCAATGATATGGATATTCTCATCAAGATTCTCATGAACGACAGAGGGTTCTATCATTGAGGGAACGCGATCGCTGTTAATAAAATCACCGGTTTGCTCAATGTGATTCATCAACAAATCAAATTCATCAACCTGTTGCGTTTTTTCCTGCTTGTCTTCATCTTTTTTTGAGCCGGTGCCGCAGCTTGTTGTAAAGCTGACAAAAGAAAACAGCAAAATAATGGATAGGATGTTTCTGTAATTTTTCATAATTATAATATTAGTTTTAGTTTATACCTAACAACCACCGGATACCTCGATGCTTGTTTCTGTTTTTACTTTTGGTTTTGTGGGTTTTTCCCGTGTTTCAAAATACTTTGCAAAATCATATTGCGGTTTTTCCGCTTTATAGTGCCCATAACCGGGATTGTAATTTTTGATAATGTGCTTATTAGCCAATTGAAAACCACCATGCAAATAGGTGATGTTTTCATAGTCTAATTGTTTGAGAAGGAACCACCCGTTAGAACTGTTCACTTCATCTTTACTGTATAAAACGATGGTTTTGTTATCCTCTTTAAACGTTGACTGGTGCTTTTTATCAAGCAATTCTCCGTATGGAATATTTACAGCGCCTTCTATGTGATCATATTCAAAAACTTTAGGTTTACGCAGGTCTACGAATAAATAATTTTCTTTCTGACTGGGTTGAATTGCTGCATATAATTCCTGAAGCGACATGCCTTCGTTGGTTGATGCCGATTCAATGGCCTTTTCTGAGGTCAGCTTATAATCTTCAGAATAAGACTTGCTTATGATGATGACCGCTATCATAATTACGGAAAAGGCTAGCGCTGCGTTATTTAATGCTTTTGTTTTCATAGTATAATTTTTAATTGTTAACAACCTCCGGATACTTGAATCGTCGTTTTCCCTTCCTGCTTAGGAGTACCCTTAGAGGTTTTGATATCTTTTTCCATACCTTGAAAATATTCACTGGCGCGTTTTTTGAAACGATAATCAAAAATGGCCTGCTGATTAACCGGATTTGTGGGTTTTCGCTTTTGATCGTAATGGAAGATTGATTCTACAAAATGATTTAAACCGCCTTTCATCACGTAAAAGTTGTCATGTCCCATTCTCTTAAAGTGCATCCAGGCTTTGTCTGACAATACATTGTCGTTAGAATAAAACACTTTAAAATCTTTTTTATCCTCACTTTCTTCTAAAAGCCTATTCATGACTTGCTTAGAAGATAATTCCGTAAGAGGAATATTTTTGGCGCCCGGCAAGCTGAACTTGTTAAACTCTTCTTCAGAGCGCACATCTATCAGTTCCAGATTGGTTGATTGCACGCGATTTATAAGATGGAAAGCAACTTTATCGATTTCTGCAAAACGGCTGTCGTCATTCATTGTTTCATGCAGCTCTTCTGCAGAAACCTCATAAAAGGCTGCCTTTTTGTTTTCTGGTATAAAGGCTGCAATTACACCTAAGATTAGGATACCGGCTACAGCAATTCCTTGCTTTGCTTTCTGATTGGGAACGAGGTCTTTAGCGTATTTATCCGATAACCTGTCTTGTATTTCAGAGGTAAACCAGAAAGCAACCAAAGCCACCAATATGATAAGAAGGGCAAAGGCTCCCTGGCTGATGCCCAAAGTTTCGAAGATTTTTACGCTGCCATAGTTGCTGCTGGTATAGAAGCTTTCGAGCCAACCAAAGTTTTCTCCGAAAATCCATACCCCAAAAAGGATTCCTACAATGAAAATCATCGCATCAAGGCGTCCAATTGAGGCGGCTGCCATGGATGTTCCGGGGCAAAATCCGCCAAGGATAAAGCCAACGCCCATGATGGCTCCACCTACAATAGCAGGCCATAAGAAAAGCGGATTTACATAGACCACAGAGAGGTCTATCCATCCGAAATATCCAAAAAAGATCAGGCCAATCATGGCCGTTATTGCTGCGGTAAAGAATACTTTAAGTACAACAAAATCGTATCCGTAAAAAACGCCTACCAGTTTTCGCGAGGAAGAAAAACCGGCGTTTTCAAGTATGTATCCGAAAAAGAAGCCCAATATCAGGGCAATGATATAATTAAACTCGCTTCCTATTATTCCGTAAGGTACTAAAGGTCCCATAATTTTTTCTTTAAAGGTTTATAACCAAAGCTTTCTCATGAAATAAGCCACAATAAAACCTGTTCCAAAAATGGCCAGCATTGTAACAAAGCCGGCTGTAGATAAAACAGACATGCCGCTTAAGGCTGCACCGCTGGTACATCCTCTTCCTAACTGAGCTCCTATGCCGAATAAAATTCCTCCACCCAGGGCTGCAAGGATCCGGGTGCGGGCAGAAATATTAGGCCCTTTTTCTAATTTAAACTTCAGGCGGTTGCCTGTAGTTCCTGAGAAAAATGCGCCTATAATAACACCCACAGCCATAAAAACGAGCCAGTCTTTTAAGGGGCCGCCATTTCCTAAGGATTTCGAGTAAAATGCTGAGCTCTCTGCATGTTCAGGGTTTACACTGTTTACAACACTAACAACTACATTTTTGAGCGCTCCGCTTGAGCCTAATCCGCGACCGGAAAGATAGAAGGCTCCCAGCAATACCAGACCCAGAAAAAAACCGGCCAGGTAAGGATTCATATGTTTTGATGGTTTTGTATCCATGATGATAATGTGTTTTAAGATTAAACAGGAATTTCTTTTTTCTCTAATTCTTCTTTGCTCGCCTCTTCAGCCTCTTCATCTTCAATTTCTTCATAGCCGGTAATCATGGCTTTCAGATTAGTGGTTAAGGTGTGTCCTGTGGTGATCAAATAAAGATGCACGATAACAAAAACCACCAGCATGAAAGCGCCCGCTGTATGTATCAGCGCAATCAACTCCAGACCACCCATATCAATGGCTTTCATTTCAGCGCCAGACGGATAGCGGTAAAACATGTAAAGGAGTCCGGAAACTACCATAACCGGGATCACCAAAACTTTAAGCCCCAGGTATACCAGCCTTTGCAGCGGATTTAGCTTGCTGAGTACGGTCTTTTTAGTAGGGTGCGGAGCATTGCGGAAAATGCCGGTTAAATAGTATTCAACTTGTGCTTTAAGGTTTTTTGCGGTAGGCACATACTGTTTCCATGCATCGGTAGAAACATGCCAAAAAATTGCAAAACCTATTAATACTATGAAAGCCCATGCCGCAATGTTATGCCATGCTACGGCATTTTCAAATCCAAACAATGTAAATGAGCCGTGTACTTCAAATCCCGTGAATCCAAGAAAGAATATAAGGATGGCTTGTGCCCAGTGCCAGATTCTTTCAAACTTGTAATATAAATATACTTTTTTCATAATGTTTTTATGCTTTTCTTTTTTTCCATGAAACAATTCTGATAGCTGAGTGGGCGCCTACACCGAGTATTGACAGAATAATCAACCAAATACCTGCAGTATCAATCGCTGCATTGTAGTCGCGTCCAGGCATGTAAAAATCTGTGAGTCCCGCAAGCCTGCTGTCATCACGTGTGTGGCATTCGGTGCAGGAAACCGACTGGTCTGCAGGAGATACCATGTGGCTTAGCGGAAGTGTCATTTCTGTCTCAATAAAATCATATTCTCCGCTGTA
>CAYXJS010000030.1:6151-21884 GCA_964465045.1 uncultured Bacteroidales bacterium
TGTGGCTTAGCGGAAGTGTCATTTCTGTCTCAATAAAATCATATTCTCCGCTGTAAGGCAAGTCTAAATAGTCCATTCCTTCTTGCAAAGAGCGTCCCCAGTCAAAGTCTACCCAAAGGGCGCCCTCACCTTCTTCTTTATCCCATAATTTCATTTGAACCAGATTGTTATATTTAGTGTCATAAGGTTGTGTGCCGCGATGAATTTTCACAGGTATGATTTTAGAACGTTTACCTTTATATGAACCATGTAAGGTATTAATCTGAACGGGAACCTGATCAATTTTATCAGTTAACAATTGGTGATCCGCGGTTCCGTTAAACCAAATATATTCGGGTTCAAGATTCGTTCCCCATTCAAAAGAGCCTTTTATGGAAAGGTATTCATGCTGCCCCTCATCGTTGTCAATTGCATAAGGGTTTCCATCTTCATCCAATTTGGTGGCTGTAGACCAGTCCCAGTAAGTTTTGGTAGGATTGACTTTTGCATATGTTGGGATGTGACAGGTTTGGCAGGAAACTTTTAATGTGTGTTCGTTTAAGATATTTTTCTGATGTGGTTGTTCTGTGTGGCATTCTGAACAAGTAGCCCTGTTCCGGTCCATAGAAGATACCCCATAGTATTTTCCTTTCATCTGGTGCTTTTCGGTTTCATGACATTCCACACACGACATGTCCGGGCCATCTTTTGCCATATGCACATCTACATCGCGTGTCGTGTTAAGCAATGCTTTTTCCATGGCCCCGTTTTTTACATTGTTTCCTCCGGCGCTGTAAAAATGACAAACCCCGCAGTTGTTTTTGCCTGGCGCTCCAACGTTTTGGGCAGCATATGACAGGTCTACCTGATCATGAGGATAACCTGCTGATCCCGGCGCTTTTGAATAGGTTTCTGAGTTGTCATGGCAAACCAAACAGTCTATATTTGATTGGTTGCTGAAATCAAAATCTTTATCATCATAGCCAAACCCAATGTGGCATCGTGTGCAGGTTCCCTCGCTTCCTGCGATACCCGTACAAAAATTATTTATTAGATTTTGCTTTCCCAGATACGTTACACCCCGGTCTTCGATATGGGCTTCGCGCTCCCAGTTCCAGTGAGCGGTTTCCATAACTTCCTTGCCGCGCTCTGTATGGCACTTCAGGCAGGTGTTTGTGACCTCCTGAACGGACTCAAAATCTTTATGAAGCTCAGAAAACTTTGAGTGATCCACAGACTTATTTTGGTACATTGGATCTTGTTTTCTTGGAACATAATCCATTTCTTTATGCTGGCTATGACCCGTGAAAACCATAACTAAAAGCATCATTATCAATAATCCTGTATATCTCATGTTTTTATTTTTATTGAATCTAAATAATGTAATTTGATTAGATATTTATTTAGGTTCAAAAATAGGTATATTTTTAGATGTAAAGACGTTTGTAAACAAAATTGTGCTTATGTTTTTTATTGATAGTGCGCATTTATAAAGTTGATAAAGATCAATAAAAAAATAATACTTTTGACGTAAAATACAGAAACGGCTTATGGAGGAAAGATATAGCTCAGTGAATTGCTTGATGTGCCGTAAAGAGGGGAAGGTTTGTGCATCGGCCTTAACAACTGATCAAGCAAAGGAGTTGAACCAACACCGCGCCGAAGTTACCTTTAAAAAAGGTGAAGTAATGTGCAAGCAAGGCGGAATCGCTTCGCATGTGATGTTCATCAGAGAGGGGCTAGTTAAAGTTTATCTGGAAAAAGGCAAGAAAAATCTGATTTTGCGTATTAAAGCAGGGGGCACCTATGTTGGTTTGAGCTCGATGTTTGGCTCCAATAGTTTTAATTATAGTGCATCAGCTTTTGTAGATACTAAAGTATGCATGATTGAAATGGAAGCCTTTCAGGAAATGGTGGAAGAAAATGCCGCTTTTGGTGTGGAAATCATCAAAATCCTCAACCAATCTCTTATGCAAGGGTATGACAGGTTGTATCAGTTGACGCAAAAGAATTTGCATGGCCGTTTGGCAGATATTTTGATTTGTTTATCCAAAAAAGTATATCAAAAAGACCAGTTCAGATTGCAAGTAACGCGTAAGGAACTGGGCGATTTATCCAGCATGGCAACCGAGAGTGTGGTTAGGATTTTGAAAGATTTTAAAGATGAGGGTTTAATCGAGATTCAGGGAAAAACGATCGATATTAAAAATCCAGAACGTTTAGAACGAATAAGTGATCTGGGATAATTAATGATTTTCCATCTTACCTGGATATGGTTTTCATGATATCGGATGCAGTTTCCTCGGGCGTAATATTATCCATATTAAAAATGCGAAAATTTTCTATCTCAAAATAAGCTACAATTTCACTCAGGTATAGGTTTCTGACCGAAATAACGACGTTTTTGCCAGAATCCCGCAATTTGTTAAATACATTATGCCATCCTTTTTGATGGGTTTCAAGCAGCCCGATTTCATCAATTATATAAATGGCTTTTTTATCTTCTGTTACCTGTTTCAGGCAGTCAAGTCCAAACTGCTTACCCTCCGGCTTAAATGCAAACCGCCCAAAACTAATGTCTCCGGGCTGCGGTTCGGTATCGCAAAAAAGGGCTTGCTCAGAAGTGTTGATGTCTTCAAGTATAAACTTGTTCCGCTGGTTGTTCTTAAAAGTACCTAACGCTAAAAAGCCATAAAGCGGAACCTTTTGGCGCTTTAACTCATTAGCCAATGCCCTTAGAAAGCTTGTTTTGCCTTTACCCTGGCTGCCGGTAACTATAAAAACCATATGCTTTTTATTTTAAAAAGTAGCAACTGTCGCCGTAGCTCAAAAATCTGAACCCGTTTTTTAGTGCATAATGATAGACTTTCTCCCAGTCGCTGCCCAGAAAGGCTGATACCAACAACAGCAAAGTGCTTTTGGGCTGATGAAAATTGGTAAACATAGCATCCGCCATCCGGTATTGGTATCCGGGAGCTATCATAAGACGCGTTTTGCCGGTAAGTTGTTCAACCTGTTTTTTATTTAGCAGGTCGATCACATTTGCCAGGGCTTTTTTTCTGCTTATAGTGCTTTGGTTTTCATAAGGGAACCACTGAGGAATGTCGAATTCTGCATCTGAGCCCTGAATCTCAATTTTTACGCCAAACCAATACAGGCTTTCCAGTGTCCGGATGGAGGTTGTTCCTACAGGAGTAAAACGTTTTTCAGCATGATCGTGAAGTTGAAGAACCGATTTTTTGGGGATGACCATCCGTTCGGCATGCATCCTGTGCTTGCCTGCTTCTTTTTCGATTACAGGTTTAAAGGTTCCTGCACCAACGTGTAAGGTTACTTTTGCTGACAAGATGCTTTTCTGTTTTACTTGGCGGAGTAGGTCTTCTGTAAAATGCAAACCTGCAGTTGGAGCAGCAACAGAACCATCGTTGCGTGCAAATACGGTTTGATATCTTTTTTTGTCAGAATCTATTGCTTTTCGTTTAAGATAGGGTGGCAGAGGAACTTCCCCGGCAAGGGACAACAGCTCAGAAAAAGGCTTAGCGCTGTTTGATGATAATTTGATAATATAGGCGTCGTGCTCGCGCCCTTCATTTTCTGCTTTGAGCGTTACACCGTTTTCCAGTTTGAGGTATAACGGTTCTGATTTCCACTTTTTGGCATTCCCGACAAGGCATTTCCAGCGCACTGGCCCGGTTGAGCCAAAAGCGCTCTGAACATCTGCATCATAGGGTTCTAAAATAAAGATTTCGATGGATGCGCCGGTTTCTTTACGAAAATTGAGCCGGGCGTGTACTACTTTGGTTTCATTGAATATGAATAAAGTATCATCCGGTAGCAAGTCTGGCACTTCCATAAAAAGATGTGAGGTGATTTGCCCGTGTTTGTATAACAGTAGTTTGGATTCATCCCGCCTTTTTAAGGGGTATTTGGCGATTTTTTCTTCAGGAAGAGGATAATCAAATTGATCTATCGAAATTTGCTTAGGATCGTTCATAAGTAAGATTAGTTCAGTGCGCCGGAAATGTCAATTTTATCTCCATAATGATGAAGGATGTCTTCTTCTTCCATAACCCGGATTTTACCAATGTGATTTCCGGACTGGTGGTACCAGATTTCTACAAAGAAGTCATGAACAACAAAAAGTTTGATGGCATAATACATGTAAATACGCCCGTCCAGGTTGTCGCCGTATTCAAGCGTATACTGTGCCTGCTCTACGAGTGTCATGTCTTTGAATTGTTCTTTTGTTATTGGTTTCATACGGATTTTCATTGGGCAAATTTCATAAAAAAAAGCACTCAATGGAGTGCTTTGTTCAATGGGATGTAAAAAATTGCAAAAAAACCAATTAAATGGTTTTAATAAATAGGTTCAAATTGAGCAATTTCCCGCTCATATCTGTCTTTGAGGATACGTAACTTTTCAATGTCGGCATCTTCATCGTATATTCTAAGTAAGTCTACAATGCCTTGTTTAATATAAATCATAGCTGTAGCGGCATCAAAAGATTTGTATTCAAAATTGGTTTTGATGACTTTAGTGATTTGCTCAAACTCATCCCATTCAACTTCTTGTGGAAGGCGGATATAATATGAGTTTTCCTGTTCAAGGTCTTTAAAGATATCGGTTTCCATTTCCTCCATTTCAAGATATTTCCGCACTTGGATCAGCGTTTTGAAGTTGTTGATTTTGCGGGTTTTGTCAAACACAATTCCTCTATCTTCATATGCTTTTAGGATTTCGTCAAACCTGCTCAGGTCATCTGTTTTAATGCGCAAAACAGATCTGAGTTGATTAAACAATGTAATGTGACCCAGAACCGCATCAAATTTCAGATCGGGCATTTCTTGTTTAATATGCTGAGTAATGCGAATGATGTCATCTTCACAAAGGTTTTTAAACGTGCGCATGATGGCAAATAAATTCCGGGGAACCAATTCTATCTCATTTCTGGGGATATTATAGAATTCATAATAGCCTGGAAATGGGAACATGTCCTCCAGAACGAGCTGTTTCAAGGGTTTTTCGGTTTGATAAGTAGATAAGCTTTCTTTTTTTACGATGTAGCCTATTGAACCATATCTGCATTTATCTTCCATAGTTGTATGTTTTAATTACAGATTCAAATATACAACTATTTAAATCCTTTGCAAATTATTTTTCCTGAGTAAAGCCTTTTATGGTGATGATTTTAATTATTTTTGCATTTCTGAAAATTAAACCGGCTGATGAAGAAATATTTACCAAATGCAATCACATCTTTAAACCTGATTTTTGGCGTTTTTGCCATATTCAGAGCTTCAGAGGGTGATATTACTACTGCATCCTGGCTCATTCTTCTTGCAACGGTCATGGATTTTTTTGACGGATTTGCAGCCCGGTGGTTGAAAGCGTATTCAGCTACAGGCGAACAGCTTGATTCGCTTGCAGATTTAATATCTTTTGGAATGGCGCCTGCTGTTATTGTATTCTCACTGATAGAGCAATCGGGTATCATGATAGATATTTTCGGATATGCGCTCTCCCCGGCCTGGATAGTGGTTTTGTTGCCATTGTTCTCAGCGCTGAGACTGGCGCGTTTTAATGCAGATCAATCACAGAAGGATGATTTTACAGGAGTCCCTGTGCCGGCAACGGCCTTATTTTTTGCCGGCATGGCGTTGTCTGCATCGCAAACTGCAGCATATCCGGAAATGATTGCAATAATTGGCAGCCTGGCCTTTAGTGGTTGGTTTATGGTTTTTCTGGTTATAGCCTTTGCCTCTTTTATGGTGATGCCTGTTAGCATGTTTTCGCTTAAAATGAAGTCGCTTAATTGGAAAGGGAATGAGATTCAGTATGGTTTTATTATCGGGTCGGTATTATTGGTAGTTTTGCTTCAGGTAGCGGCTTTACCTGTAATAATTACAGGGTATGTAATTACAGGGTTATTGATGAATATGTTTGGCAAGAAATCCAGGAAGGAAGATGAATAGCAGTTGGAGGAGCTTATTGTTAATTGGGGCTTTTGCGTTTTTAGTATCGTGCAGCAATAGCCCAAGAAGCCGTGATGCACAAGAAAAATCGTTGAATCAGCACCACCAGATTGAGTCTTTAAATCATGACGAGAAATTACAACTTTCGGCTGTATTTACTGAAAGCATTCATGATGAAATAGACTCGCTGATGAGAATATATGAAAAACGCTTTCGGTTTAATGGCAGTGTTTTTGTTGCTTATAACAGAATCCCGGCTTATCATAAAACTTTCGGCTATGCTGATTTTGCTGAAAAGGAACCTTTAACACGCACTATGCCTTTTCAGATTGCGTCTGTAAGCAAACAGTTTACGGCCGTTTCAGTAATTATGCTCATTGAAGAAGGCAAACTGGATTATACTGATACAGTGGCTCATTATATTGATGATTTTCCTTATCCAAGAATAACGGTAGAGCAATTGTTGCATCATACAGCCGGTATGCCTAATTATATGTGGCTGTTGGAACATAAGTGGAAGCAAGGAAAAGAAGCTTACAATGCTGATATAATCCGATTGCTAAAAGAGCATGAAACCAACCTGTATTTCCGGCCCGGCACACGTTATGATTATTCCAACTCTGGTTATGCTGTGCTGGCCTATTTGGTGGAGGTGGTTTCAGGCCAGTCGTTTCCTAAATTTATGGATGAACGAATATTTAAGCCTTTGGGCATGAAAAACACCTTCGTATATAGCCGGGCTTTAGAAAAGTCATATCCCGAAAAACTAAAGGGTTATTACCGCCGGTGGAGGAGGTATAACGAAATAAAAGAAACCATTCATGACGGAGTGGTGGGGGATAAAGGAATTTATTCTACCGCTCAGGATTTGTTTAAATGGGACCAGGCGCTTTATGATGACGAGCTGATTTCATCCGAGTCGCGAAAGCGAGCATTCACGCCCGTTAAAGTGCGATCAAGATGGGAATATCCTTATGGATATGGATTTAGGATAAAATCCGTGGATGGTAAAAAGGTGGTTTATCATACCGGATTATGGGAGGGTTTTCGTATTAACCTGATGCGGTATATCGAGGACAAAAACACCATCATAGTTCTAAATCATACTAATGCGAACGTAAACAGCGTAATGATAAAGCGAATAGAAAATATCCTGAAAGATGGCCCGGAGTTATCACCTACGTATGAGGTGGTTGATAAAGCATTAGAAGCCGGACTGGATGAAGGCATGCGGCTTTATTTGAAATATAAAAACCAGGGAAAGACCATAAACCGGAAAAAGATTCTCTCGGCAGCAGAGTTATTGTCTGTTTTTGGGAAGCCTGTAGCGTCAGATGTATTACTGGAAATGTATGAGCAGATAACCAGTGATATGTCTGTTCAGGAAAAAATACTTGATGAAATATAAAGTTAGCGCAATTCGAAATTCTTACCCAGGTATACATTTCTGACGTGTTGATCTTCGGCAAGTTCTTTCGGGCTTCCGGCTTTCATTACGCTACCTTCAAACAGAAGGTATGAACGGTCAGTAATTCGCAGTGTTTCATGCACGTTATGGTCTGTAATAATCACCCCGATATTTCGTTCTTTAAGGTTTTTTACGATTTGCTGGATATCCTCAACGGCAATCGGGTCAACACCGGCAAATGGTTCATCCAGCAAAATGAATTTCGGGTCTACCGCAAGCGCCCTTGCAATTTCTGTGCGGCGGCGCTCTCCTCCTGAAAGGGTGATGCCTTTACTTTTACGCAACTCTTTCAAACCAAATTCTTCCAAGAGGCTATCCGCTCTTTTTTGTTGTTCTTTCTTGCTTAAATCAGTAAATTCCAAAACGGCCTTCAGGTTATCTTCAACACTAAGCTGACGAAAAACCGAAGCCTCCTGCGCCAAATAGCCGATGCCTTGCTGTGCCCGCTTATACATGGGTTCTTTGGTGATATCGGCCTTGTCGAGGAATATCTTGCCACTGAATGGTTTAATAAGCCCTACAATCATGTAAAAGGAGGTGGTCTTGCCTGCCCCGTTAGGTCCTAAAAGGCCAACAATTTCTCCCTGCTCAACATAAATGGAGACATCGTTAACAACCTTGCGGTTCCTGTATTTTTTTACCAGGCGCTCTGTTTGTAGTTTCATGTGTTTAAAGTTTCTTGCCTTGTTTAAAGTGATAAACACTTTACTTTTGTTCTCCTTTGGCTTAATTTATTTTTGTGTGTTATAATATTCCCTCTTTTAAAATGTCATGCAAGTGGATTACTCCCTTATAGATACTATTATCAACAACCAGAAGTTGGGTAATGTTATTGGCCCGCATCAGATTCAGTGCATCGCTAACCAGCATTTCCGGAGGTATTGTTTTAGGGTTTTTGCTCATGATGTCATTTGCCCTAAGATGGTCAACACTCTCTTCTCCTTGCAACATTCGTCTTAAATCTCCATCAGTAATAATTCCTAAAACTTTTTTATTGTGATTTACCACGGCAGCGGCGCCTAATCTTTTGGAGGAGATTTCCACAATTACACTACGGATATTTTCATCAGGGTGAACTGATGGAATTTCGTTGTTCGGATAAATATCCGATACTCTCAGGTAAAGCTTTTTTCCTAAGGTTCCGGCTGGGTGATAGCGTGCAAAATCCTGTTCTGTAAAACCTCGATACTCCAGCAATGCAACAGCAAGAGCATCCCCCATAACTAATTGGGCTGTTGTGCTGGAAGTGGGAGCCAGGTTGTTAGGACAGGCTTCTTTATGGATGCCTGTATTCAGAATATAGTCAGCTTGCTTTCCCAGGAATGAGTCTTCATTTCCTACAATCGCAATAAGCGGATTCCCGCCCAATTTTAAAAAAGGGATGAGCACTTTTATTTCTGCAGTATTTCCACTATTGGAAAGGCATAAAACCACATCATCTTTGCGCAGGATGCCTAAATCGCCATGCACGGCATCTGCGGCGTGCATAAATACAGAGGGTGTACCGGTAGAATTGAAGGTGCCTACAATTTTGTTGGCGATGTTGGCGCTTTTCCCGATTCCGGTTACAATAACACGACCGGATGACTGAACAATAATTTCCACAGCCCGGATAAAATTTTCGTTGATTCGGCTCTTTAATCCCGCAATGGCAGAAGCTTCCTGAGATATGGTTTTGATGGCAGTTTCTTTTATTTTATTCCTTTCCACAAATGTTTTTTTGCAAATATATGAATTCTGCGTCGTGCGTTTTGAAATAAAAAAACGTTAAAAGCATTAAAAAGATGCATTGTTTTTATTTCGGTAATAAAAAAAGAAGTAACTTAGAGACTCGTTCTGCAAAACGAAAACGTTTGAGCTGCGATCGATCATTTTTGATTTTTAGTTATCTTTGTGTGAATTCTGCGAGGATATTATTCTAAAAATGTACAAGCTCAAAATTTCGATAGCAGTAAGTTATTGGAGCAAATTTATTATGAAATGGTAGAAGTTAAAAAGGATTATTCTTTGCATGGCCTTTTAAAGCAAATTTTCGGGTTCGAGAGTTTTAAAGGCAATCAGGAAGAGATCATAAAAAATGTATTAGATAACAGGCATACATTTGTAATTATGCCAACCGGCGGTGGAAAATCGATGTGTTATCAGTTACCGGCGTTGATGAGTGAGGGAACGGCCATCGTTATTTCGCCTTTAATAGCTTTAATGAAAAACCAGGTGGATACGCTTCGGAATTATGGTTCTGATGAAGGTATTGCGCATGTATTAAATTCTTCCTTAAGTAAAGCTGAAGTAAAAAAAGTAAAAAGCGATTTACTGGAAGGCAGAACAAAACTGCTTTATGTAGCGCCGGAGTCATTAACAAAAGAAGACAATGTTGAATTCCTGAAGCAAATAAAGATTTCTTTTTATGCAGTAGACGAGGCGCACTGTATATCAGAGTGGGGTCATGATTTCAGGCCAGAATACCGAAATATCAGGCCAATAATTAACTCCATAGGACAGGATTCGCCGGTAATTGCACTAACAGCAACAGCTACGGTTAAAGTACAGCACGACATCATGAAAAATCTGGAAATCCAGAACGGAGAGGTATATAAGTCTTCCTTTGATCGTCCGAATCTGTATTATGAAGTCCGCCCCAAAACCAAAAATGTAGTTAAGGATATCATTCGCTTTATCAAGACAAAACCCGGGAAATCAGGCATCGTGTATTGTCTGAGCCGGAAGAAGGTAGAAGAGCTGGCTGAGACCCTGCAGATTAACGGAATAAAGTCAGCGCCCTATCATGCAGGTTTGGATGCGGCAACACGAAAAGGAAACCAGGATAAATTCCTGATGGAAGACGTGGATGTTATTGTGGCAACAATAGCTTTTGGAATGGGTATTGACAAACCGGATATCCGGTTTGTTATTCATCATGATATTCCGAAAAGCATAGAAGGATTTTACCAGGAAACCGGGCGCGCAGGAAGAGATGGGGGCGAAGGCAATTGCATCACTTTTTACAGTTATAGTGATATTCAGAAACTCGATAAATTCCTAAAAGGAAAGCCGGTAGCTGAAAAGGAAATAGCCCGGCAATTGCTGTTGGAAACGGTTTCATATGCCGAGTCTTCTACATGCCGCCACAGGCAATTGCTGCATTATTTCGGTGAATATTATACCAAAGACAATTGCGGCGCTTGCGATAACTGTTTATATCCCAAAGAAAGATTTGAAGGCCAGTACCATATTGTTAAAGTGTTGAATTGTGTTCTGGAAACCAAACAGCTTTTCAAAGCTGATCACATTGCACATGTGATTACCGGAAATGATCATGCTGACGTAAAAGCAATGCGTCACGATAAACTGGATTGTTTTGGTATTGGGGAGTACGAGGATGAGAAACTGTGGAACGCGGTTATCAGGCAATCCATTCTGGAAGGTTTTTTGGAAAAAGAGGTAGAAAATTACGGCATTTTGAAAGTTACAGATAAAGGGCGGGAATTTCTTAAAAATCCCTATTCCATCAAATTAGTAAAAAACCGCGATTATGATGCCATGGATGAAGCTGCCGAAGAGGGCGCAGGAACCCGGACCAGCACTGTAGACAAAACACTTTTCAGAATGCTCAAAGACCTTCGGAAGGACATCAGCCAGAAAGAGAGTTTGCCGCCCTTCGTTATTTTCCAGGACCCATCACTGGAGGATATGGCGATTCAGTATCCTGTAAAAATGGAAGAGCTTACTCATATCACAGGGGTAGGTAAAGGAAAAGCGATGAAGTATGGAAAACCTTTTGTGGAACTTATCAGCAATTATGTGGAAGAAAATGATATCATACGGGCAAACGATATGGTCGTAAAATCTGTGGTGAATAAATCCGGGCTTAAAGTTTATATCATCACCAATATTGATAAAAAAGTATCTCTGCAGGATATTGCTTTTGCTAAAAACATGACGGTCAGTGAGCTTTTGGGAGAAATTGAGTCTATTGTCTCTTCAGGAACCAAGCTGGATATTGACTATTATGTTTCAGAATATATCGATGAAGACCATGAGGAAGAAATCTATGACTATTTTATGGAAGCTGAATCTGATGAAATAGAGGATGCTTTAAAAGAACTGGGAGAAGATGAGTTTTCCGAGGAAGAAATCAGGCTAATGCGTATTAAATTTCTATCGGAGGTAGGAAACTAAACATGTCGCAAAAGAAATCTATCAGGATAACAAAATTACATCCATTCGTTTTGGCGTTGCTGGCGCTTTTGATTCTTTCCTCCTGCAGCAAGGAAGAGAAAAACCGGCCTGAAAAGATATTAAGTGAATCAGAGATGGTAGAGGTTATGGTAGATGTGCATTTGGCAGAGGCAGTGCTGACCAGAAAACGAGGTGAAAATCAGAAAGTAGATAAGCTAACAGATGCGTATTATAGAGAAATCTATGAAAAGCATAACATAACTGAAAAAACTTTTGATACCAGCTTTTCCTATTATCAGCAGAACTTATCCGATCTTCAGCGAATATACGAACAGGTGATTACTGAGCTTAATAAAATGCAGCGAGAACGTGAAATGGAGCGTAAAGCCAAAAATAAGGATGTGACGAAAGAAAAAGAGAAAAGACCAGACTCCAATACAAAAAAACACAAACTGGAAATGAAACTAAAAGATAATGAGCGATAAAAAAACCGGAAGTTTATTCAAATTAAATTTCCGGTTTCTTCTTTGTAGTTCGTTTGTTTATTCAAGTAGTTTAAAAGTAGCAATGTAGTCAATCCGGTCAGCGCCATCGTCAATGGTGTAGGTCCATTCAATCGTTTCCTCATCTGTAAGTTCTCCCTGCCCGTCAACGGTCCAGTCCCCTTGAATTTCCTGTAAAGGAACGGTAACATCATTACCGGCAACAATGCCATAAGCAGAAGCACTTTGACCAAGCAGTCCGAAATTAAAAAGCAAGACCTGGCTGTTGTTGCTATTGTCATAATCAATGTTTACACGGTAACTGTTTCGCTTGGCAGGAACTTCGTTGCAATTCCATTCACCCACAAAGTCATCGCGGGGATCTGTATCAGGATCAGTGTTATCAAGTTCTTCACAGCCGCTGAAAAAAATGAGCAGGGCTACAAATGCCACCGGAATAAAGGTTTGAAGTTTTTTCATTGTTGTTGATTTTAGTTATTGGATGATCAATGGAGCACCTTTGCTTGTGGTGCCTTTCCAGCGGTAAGATACAAAATATGTACCAAAAGGCAGGTGTTTAACAGAAATATTTTTTTTGTTTCGCGTTTCTATTACTTTTTGGCCTTGATAATTGTGGATTATAACTTTAGCCTGTTCTGGTATGCCTTTCAGAGAAATGTTTTCCCCAGCCGGATTCGGATAAACTTCAAAATGCGATTCTGTTATCTGATTAGCAGAAGTATTGCAAGGCATTTGAATGCCTCCTGCATCCTCTGTTTCTGCGATCAGGCTGTCGGCCTCGGGAGGCCAGATATGCTGATTGGCAATTTCGCGGTCGGGTTTTATCACAATCATGGTTGGCGTAGATTGAATGCCATACAGATCAAAAACCGAATTTCCGTTCCCTTCAAGCCCGCTGGCTCCGGCCATTTCCAAACCATATTCAGCTTTGAAGGCTTCAACCTCTTCGTTTGTATGATGCTGGTCAATAGAAAAGAAATGCACATTCCCCGTATTGCAACCAAAAGCTTCATAAGCTTCCTGGAAATCGGGAGCATACAGTCCGCAATAAGAACAGGAGGTTTGGTAAAAGTCAATTACGGCAATTTTATCCTCATCTAAAATTTCAAAAAGTTCTATGATATTGCCCTCAGTATCTTTAACGCTGAAATTCAGCGCTGTGTCAAGTGTTGTTTGTGCTGATAAACTCCCGGCCAGGAATATTAAAATCGTTGAATAAAGTACTTTTCGCATCATAAAAATCATATTTAAAAATGTAAATAATATGATATCAAAAGTAATTGAATTTTAGATTTCATGCAATAACCTGTCTAAAAGACTGCTTGCTCCAATTCGGAAAAGGTTATTGTTCAGCCATTTATCGTCCAGGTTTTCTGCTACAATTTGGTAGAAAAGCATTGCGGTTTCGGTATCGCTAATACCACCGGCAGGTTTTATACCAATTTTCTTCCCGGTTTCTTCGTAATGCTGCTTAATGACGCTTGTCATAACCCACATGGCCTCAGGAGTAGCGGCCGGTTTAATTTTTCCGGTAGATGTTTTAATGAAATCCGCTCCGGCAGCAATTGCAATTAAAGAAGCCGTTTTTACCTGGGTAAGGTTTTCGAGTTCACCGGTTTCTAAAATCACTTTAAGATGCGAAGAGCCACAGGCTTGTTTCACTTGCTTTATCTCGTCAAATACTTCGTTGTATTTTTTTTCAAGAAACAATCCGCGGGAAATAACCATGTCGATTTCTTCTGCGCCTGCAGCAACAGCTTTTTCAACCTCAAGAAGTTTGACCTCTCTGAACGTTTGTCCTGATGGAAAACCTGTAGCCACTACTGCAGTTTTTATGCCTGTTCCCTGCAGTTTTTCGCTAACCAGTTCTGAGAAATTCGGGTAAACGCACACCGCGGCCACTTTTGGAATACCTTTTTCAGGGTTTTCGGTTTTAATAGCTTTGTTGCAAAGCGATACAACTTTTTGGATTGTATCATCACCATTTAATGTGGTCAGGTCTATTAACGAAACCAGTCTTCGTAAAATATCTTTCCGATCAGCCGAGTTGTGAACTGATTTGCTGGGTTTTCTAATATGATCCTGTACTGCTTTTTCGTTTACCGGTTCAATATCTTTTATAAAATTCATAGTTTGTTTTTCATGCAAAATTAGGATAATTTACATTTCATGAGAATGCTTGCAACGTTCTGTTCTCATAATAAATAATAAGCTCAGTTTAATAAGTTCGTAAGTTTATAGGTTTGTAAGTTATTAACCATAAATGCAATAACTTATAAAGAAAATGCAATAATCGCATGTCTTAAATGCAGTGTTTGTTTTTTAGTCTATTGCAAGTTAGTTGATGAAAAAAACCGGTTAAACTTTCTCCAGCACCATTGCTATTCCTTGTCCAACTCCAATACACATTGTGCATAGCGCTTTTCCGGATTCTCTGCGCTGCAGTTGATGCACGGCCGTGGTTATTAGCCGGGCGCCGCTCATGCCTAAGGGATGCCCCAGAGCAATAGCGCCTCCTAAAGGATTGACCCGAGGGTCATCATCTTCAAGCTTCATCTCACGTAAACAGCCGAGTGATTGTGCTGAAAAGGCTTCGTTAAGCTCGATGATGTCCATATCATCCAAAGAAAGCTCAAGCTTTTTTAAGAGTTTGCTCGTCGCAGGGACAGGCCCCATCCCCATAATACGTGGAGGAACACCTGCGGTGCTCATCCCCAGAATTTTGGTTTTTGGTGTTAGCCCATAGCGTTTCACGGCATCCTCTGAAGCAATGATGAGCGCTGCTGCGCCATCGTTAACTCCTGAGGCGTTGCCCGGAGTTACTGTGCCTTCGGGATGCGTTATGGGCTTGAGTGCAGCCAGTTTTTCCAGCGAAGTGTCTCTGAGATGTTCATCGTGCTTTACGACTACAGGATCTCCTTTCCGCTGAGGAATAGTAACCGGGATGATTTCTTCTCCCAAAAGACCTGAATCCTGAGCTTTGCGTGCTTTTTGCTGGCTGGCCAGCGCGAATTCATCCTGATCTTCTCGGTTGATATTATAGTCTTTAGCAATGTTTTCTGCCGTTTCGATCATGGATTCAGTGCCGAAGCGTTTTTGAAACTCCGGGTTAATAAACCGCCATCCGATTGTAGTATCCTCAAGGTTGTGCTTTCTGTCAAACCCTTTGGTAGCTTTACCCATTACAAAAGGCGCCCTTGACATACTTTCCACCCCTCCGGCAACGATGATTTCAGCTTCGCCTGCTTTGATAGCTCTGGCGGCAGTACCTACAGCATCCATGCCTGAACCACAAAGCCTGTTGATTGTCATGCCTGGGATGGATTGATCATAGCCGGCAAGCAGAAGCGACATGCGGGCTACATTTCTGTTGTCTTCGCCCGCCTGATTTGAGCATCCCATAAATACATCATCGAGTTCTTTCCAATTGATGTTCGGATATTTGTTCCTAACCTCTTCCAAAACAATTTTTGCCAGGTTGTCTGCTCTTACAGCCGATAATGAACCTCCATATTTCCCGACAGGGGTTCTGATGGCTTCGCATATATATACTTCTTTCATAGTTGAGTTCAGTTTAATAAGTTAATAAGTTTGTAAGTTTTTACGTTTGTATGTTAATAGTATGATAT
>CAYXJS010000031.1:0-21875 GCA_964465045.1 uncultured Bacteroidales bacterium
CCGGGGCGAAATATTCCTCATTGCCAACTGCATTTTGCCTATTGCCAACTCTTACTTAAACACATAACACATTCTAAATCAACAACAAAGATTACCAGCCTACAAACCTACCAACTTAAGTTCACGAGCATTCATTATTATACCTCAAAATATTGGTATCGGGCAGGAGAAAACAATCATGTAGTGCGTTTTGCAAATCCTGATGGATGAAAGCCTAAAAAATATTACTTTTGCACTCGTTTATCGTTAAAATAACAATGCTATGTTTGAAGGATTAAGTGAAAAGCTGGAGCAGTCGTTTAAAATGCTCAAAGGGCAGGGCCAGATTACAGAAGTCAATGTGGCCGAAACCCTCAAAGAAGTCCGCAAAGCCTTGCTGGATGCCGACGTTAGCTTTAAGGTAGCCAAAAATTTCACCAATGAGATTAAGGAAAAGGCTTTAGGTCAGAAAATACTTACTGCAGTTTCGCCCGGCCAGATGATGGTGAAACTTGTGCATGACGAGCTTACGCAGCTTATGGGCGGAGAGCATGAGCCGATTAATCTGTCGGGTAATCCTTCGGTGATTTTGATTGCCGGTCTGCAGGGTTCGGGTAAGACCACGTTTTCTGCCAAGCTGGCCTATCACCTTAAAAACAAGCAGAGCAAAAAGCCCTTGCTGGTAGCCGGTGACGTTTATCGTCCTGCCGCCATAGACCAGTTGAAAGTGCTTGGAGAGCAGACTGAAGTGGAAGTCTACAGCGAGGAAGACCACAAAGACCCGGTAAAAATTGCCAATAATGCCATCAAACATGCAAAACAAAACGGCCACAATGTAGTGATTGTGGATACCGCAGGTCGTTTGGCGATAGACGAGGTGATGATGAAAGAGATTTCATCCCTGAAAAAGGCGGTTCAGCCTCATGAATCGCTGTTTGTGGTAGACTCCATGACCGGTCAGGATGCGGTAAATACAGCGAAAGCCTTTAATGAGCAAATTGATTATGACGGCGTAGTGCTTACCAAGTTGGATGGTGATACCCGTGGTGGTGCTGCACTTACCATTCGCCGGGTGGTTGACAAGCCTATTAAGTTTGTCGGTATCGGTGAAAAGGTCGACGCACTGGATGTTTTTTATCCCAAACGGATGGCCGACCGTATCCTGGGGATGGGTGATATCCTTTCCCTGGTGGAAAAGGCTCAGGAGCAGTTTGATGAAGATGAAGCTAAAAAGCTTCAGAAAAAGATTGCCAAAAACCAGTTTAATTTTGATGATTTCCTGAAACAGATCAAGCAGATCAAGAAAATGGGAAATGTCAAAGACCTTATGGCTATGGTTCCGGGAATGGGCAAAGCCATCAAAAACATGGATATTGATGATGATGCGTTTAAGGAAATTGAGGCTATTATTTACTCCATGACCCCGGAGGAAAGGGAAAACCCCAAACTGCTTAACGGTAGCCGCCGCCATCGCATTGCTCAGGGAAGCGGCACCAACGTGCAGGAAGTAAACCGTTTGCTGAAGCAATTTAAGGAAACCAGCAAAATGATGAAGAAAATGCAAGGCGGCGGAGGTAAAAACTTCATGAAAGCCATGCAAAATGCAGGTGGAATAAACAGATAAGAAAAAGCTATATGCAGATCATAGACGGCAAAGAGATATCGAGCCAGATAAAGGAAGAACTAAAAAAAGAAGTAGCTGCACTCATTGATGCAGATAAAAAAGCGCCTCATCTTGCTGCTGTTCTGGTGGGAGAGGATGGTCCCAGCCAGACCTACGTCAACAGCAAAGAAAAAGCGTGCAAGCGCATAGGTATGACCTCCTCCGTTTACCGATTGCCTGAAACCACAACAGAAAAAGAAGTGCTGGAAACCGTAGACTTCTTAAACAACGACCCTGAAGTAGATGGGTTCATCGTTCAGTTGCCTCTGCCGGAACATATCGATGAAGATAAAGTTATCCAGTCGATTGCCCCGGAAAAGGATGTGGATGGTTTTCATCCTGTGAATTTAGGCCGCATGATGCTGGGGCAGCCTGCTTTTCTGCCGGCTACACCGCACGGTATCATACAGCTTTTGGAGCGCAGCAATATCAGCGTTGAAGGGAAACACTGCGTTGTTCTCGGAAGAAGCAACATTGTTGGCACACCGGTTAGCGTGCTGATGTCGCGTAAAAGCAAACCCGGAAATGCTACGGTAACGCTTTGCCATAGCCGAACAAAAGATATTGAGAAAATTATAGGTCAGGCTGATATTTTAATTGCCGCCATCGGAAAGCACCATTTTGTTACAGCAGACATGGTAAAAAAAGATGCTGTAGTGATAGATGTGGGTATCCATCGCATTGAAGACAGCAGCAAGAAAAAAGGCTACCGGCTCGAGGGCGATGTGGATTACGAAGCAGTAAGCAAAAAAGCCGCAGCCATAACGCCTGTTCCCGGTGGGGTAGGGCCCATGACCATCGCCATGCTGTTGTGGAATACTTACCAGGCATCTCAGGGAACGTTTTACGCTAAATAGTGTTTGTCCATAAAATCATGCGAAAATGAAAACTTAAAATAACAAATTTCAATATCCAAATTCCAAATAATCTGCAATTTTCAAATGTCAAAATTCAAAACATTTGAAATCAACAAGATACTATATTGTTTTGAATTTCTGATATTGGATTTTGGTATTTATTTGTAATTTGAAATTTATCATTTGGTGCTTTATTTGCAAGGATTTCTAATTTGTAGACGGACACTAAATAGACTACCTTTCAGTTTAGAAAATACATTGCAATCCGGGGGGCTTATGCTTTCCCGGATTTTTTTTATCTTCATGCCCTTAATGGTACCTATGAAACAGCTTTTAGTTTTGGTTTTTTTATTTGCGGCATTCATCCTGCAAAGTCATGCCCAGGAATCTGTCTCCACTTCTGATAAGCGGGCGGTAAGATTCTTTGAGAAAGCACGTGATGCGTTTTACGATCGTGATTATGACTTTGCTAAACAGTATGTAGACAGAGCATTGCAGCGCGATAAAACCTTTTTGGAGGCGTACTTGCTGGCGTCGGAAATTCATATTGAGCAAGGACAATCCCATCAGGCAATTGATTTTTTAGAGCAATTGTATCGCTTTGATAGCGTCAAATATCCCAAAGCTTCAAATCTTCTGGGTTCGCTGTATATGAATACCAGGCAATATAATGAAGCAATTCATGTGTTAGAGCATTATCTTTCCCTTAAAGAAGACAAATCAACAAATAAAAAGCTGGAACTAGCCCGGTTTCGGCAATCGTTAATCGAAAATCCACTGGACATTAATCCCAAAAATTTAGGTCCGGGTGTAAATACTAAAGGCTGCGAGTATGTCAACGCCATCACCCTTGACGGGAATAAGCTGTTTATTACACGTAAGCCTGAGCCTGGCTCGCGAAGTCGCGGTGAGAAGTGGGATGAAGATTTTTATTTTTCTGAGAAAGAAGACTCGGTGTGGCAGCAGACCAAATCATTGGGCGATCAAATTAATACACCTTACAATGAAGGCGCCATGCATCTTTCCGCTGACGGAACATCCTTGTTTTTCACCTCTTGCCAGGGGATGCAGGGGTACGGCAGTTGTGATCTCTATTATACTACCCGCATCAATGACACAATGTGGAAGCAGCCTTTTAATCTCGGCCCGCTTATCAATACGCGTCACTGGGAAACGCAGCCGTGCTTTTCTTCTGACGGAAAGACGCTTTATTTTGTGAGTACCCGCGATGGTGGAGAAGGAGGTGCGGATATCTGGCGCAGCCGCCTTCAAGACAACAGCGAATGGTCAGAGCCCGAAAATCTGGGCCCGGAAATCAACACTAAAGGAGAAGAGATGGCGCCTTATCTTCACCCCGACGGCGTGACGCTGTATTTCTCTTCTGACGGACACCGTGGTATGGGAGGGATGGATATTTTTGTGTCAAGAATGAATTCCGATAGCTCCTGGTCTGAACCCAAAAACTTTGGTTATCCGCTTAACGACGGTGATGATCAGATTAACCTGATTGCAGATGCAGAAGGTAATACGGCTTTTTTCTCTTCGGCTGATACATCCGGATATGGATGCTATGATATTTTTTCGTTTGAGATGCCTCAGAAGCATAAGCCTGAGCAAGTAGCCTACCTCAAAGGGACGGTGTATGACAAGAAGACGCGTGAGCCATTGCAGGCTTCTTTTGAACTGGTTGATTTGATGAAGGATGAAACAAAAGTCGCATCACGATCTGACAAGCAGGGCGATTTCCTGGTTGCGCTGCCTAATGGTCGCAATTATGGCCTGCATGTGAGCAAAAAAGGCTATATGTTTTACTCTGAGCATTTCCCTTTTGAGCAGGAAACCGTTAAACCGATGCAAAAGGACATTTACTTGGAACCGATAAGCATAGAAGCCAGCAGCCGGCTCGATAATCTCTTTTTCGTGTATGATTCCGACTCCATCAGGCAGGAGTCTATGGCGGAACTCAAACAACTTAAGGCGTTTCTGGAAACAAACCGGTTTGTGGAAATCCGGGTTGAAGGCCATACCGACAGCCGCGGTGACGAGGAATATAATATGAAACTGTCACAAAAAAGAGCCGAAGCCGTAAAAAAATATCTGACAGAAAACGGGATAGATGAAGACAGATTATCAACAAAAGGTTTCGGTGAAAGCAAACCTGTAGCGGATAACGACACAGAGGAGGGGAGAGCCCGGAACAGGCGCACGGAAATCCAGATAACCGCACACTTAATAAGCGATTAGGCTCATGAAAAAAACGATTTGGGGATTTCTTTTTGCTTTTTTATGGATGATGCAGGGCTTTAGTCAGGAATCTGCCGGCAAACAGGAACGTCTTCTTTTGGAATTGGATTACACCGGATTCTTTAAGAATAATGAGTTTTTTGCGCAACAAGCCGACGGATATACGCTTACCGGAAATCACATCACACCTTTTTTAAAGTATCAACTCGGAAACCGGGCTACACTCAGCGCCGGTGGGCATTTGAGGTATTATCACGGCATGGATTCACTGGCTGAAGCTGCTCCGTTTTTTAACCTGCATCTTAATCCCAACAAAGCATTTAGCCTGATTTTAGGGAGCTACCGGGTATTGGCTCAGCACCGGGTGTCGCGGGTGCTGTTGTCTGATGAGCGCAGGTTTACGGGTTATACACAAGAGGGTTTGCGCGTCAGGGTAAATCACGAGAAGTTATGGATGGATGCCTGGATAGACTGGGAAAAATTTATTTGGCATGGCGATCCCTTCCGGGAACAATTTCAGGCAGGGTTTTCAGGAGAGTGGACTTTTTTAGCGTTACCTTCCCTTTCATTATCGCTCCAAAGCCAATGGATAGCCGGACATAAGGGTGGTCAGATTGACGATACTGAATTGCCTGTCAGCACCGTTCTGAATACGCATCATAAATTGGTATTCCATCACGATTTTCCGCCCGGTTTTTTAAATTACGGCAAATTATCTGTGGGTCACTTCACTTATCGTGATATCAACGGAAATGCACCCTGGGCGCATGAAGATGGCAGCGCCATGCAGGCAGAGATAGAACTGAATCTTGATCCGCATAGCTTTACTGCAGGCTATTTTGAAGCGGAAGAATTCATAGCCCCAAATGGTCATTCTATGTTCCAGACTACGAATTTGTATGACCCGGGGAAGCACTTCCAGGAACTGAAGATGTTGCATGCCCGATATGACTACAGCAAGCAGTTTTATAAAGGGTTGATGATTTCTTTCTTAGCAGAAGGGTTTTACCTTACACAACAAGAGAGCTTTCATCACAGCCTGGAGCTGCGAGCGGTGCTGAACCGCAGTTTTTTACTGAAAGCATTTGGCGAGTGATGTTTTGCGAATGTGGTTGTTGTTTTTTTGAGGTGTAACTCTAGTTAGTTAATAAACTTAAAGTAAGAAATAATAGATTCCCGCCCGAACGTAGTTCGGTACGGGCGGGTCTCCGTCAGGCACTTCGCAGATGACTTAAGTATTGCTCTAAATAATTTTGGCTCAGTGCCTTCCGTCGAAATGACGGGGTTTTGGTTATAGACTAAGCAAAAGGGACGCGCTGACGCAATAGTTTTTTCATTAAAGATGTCAGCGCGTCCCTTTTGCCTCCGATTATCATAATATAAGTCATTTCGACTGAGGTCATCTGATTGATATAGAGAATTATAAAGAAATAAACTTCTCAAAATGTAAAATAGCAATTCAAACTTATCTGACCGAAGGAGAAATCTTATGAATCTCTAACGAATCAATGCAAAAATTATAATAATCAAACAATCAAAACTCATAGATTAGAATTTGATTTAACATTTAAATCACTTTTTCAGCACTGAAAAAATCGCCTCGCTGATCTCCTGTTTTGTGAAATTGGGTTCGATAACGCCATCAAATTGTTGTTTATCAAATTTCTCCCCGCCATGCAATAACAGGATTTTGGTTTCGGGTAAAACTTCACGCACAGACGAACAGATTTGCTTTTCGCCGTATTGAATCATGGATTGGTTGATAATTAGCACATCAGGTTGATGATAGGGCAATGCTTTTAATCCCTCTTTAAGGTTATCGTATATAATGATTGATGATATGGATTTTTTAAGCATTGCTTTGAGGTAGGTTCCGGTTGTAGTTGAGTCTGTAAGAATTACAGCCCGGGTTTCACTAAAATGGGCATCTTTTTGGCTTTTTTCCTCACGTTTTATCGTGTGCCCTTTCAATGTGGTTTTGAACGTACTTCCGCGTCCTTCTTCAGTATCAAAGGTTAATGTTCCGCGCATCAGCATCATTAGTTTCTTACTTATGCTCAATCCCAATCCGGCGCCTTTATGTTTGCGGGTGTCCGAATCATCGGCCTGGCTGAATAAATCAAAAACCTGCGGACGGAATTCCTTTTTGATGCCTGTGCCCGTGTCCTGCACAAAAACTTCTACCATATCATCTTCAACAAAGTGGTATCCAACTCTGATTTCGCCTTTTTCAGTAAATTTCACAGCGTTGTCTATCAATTGCCTGAGTACCTCCCTATAGTGTTTTTCGTCAGCGTAAATCAACACCTCCCGGTCATAGAAGGCAAAATCATCTATGATATCTACCGGCTTGTTAAGCCGTTTCAATTCATTTCGATATAGGCGGATAACTTGATTGAGCAGATTATGAAGATTTACTTTTTTAATCTCAACTTTCAGGTTTTCAGCTTCTATTTTCGATACCGTAATGATTTCATTCAGCAAATGCGTTAATCGTTCGGAGCTTTGGCTGATGTTTTCAATATATTTTTGTTGTTCATCCGGACTGTTCTTCTCGTGCAGCTCAGAAATAAAGCCATTTATGGCATTTAGCGGAGTGCGCATTTCATGCGAAATGTTGTTAATTAACCTTGTTTTGAGATGGTCTGATTCTTTGGCTTTTTCTATGGCCCGGTGTAATTCTTTTTCCTGTTTCTTTCTGGAAGTAATGTCTTTCAGAATAATCGCTACAAAGACGCTCATATCATGACTGAGCATATTCATAGACACTTCAACGTTTATGGGCTGGTTATCTTGATATATCAGATGTTCTTCAGAAATATAAGGGTGTTCATAATACATCTTTTCCCAGCGTTTTTGCCATTGCTGCTCTGTAATTTTCGGGAGCAGGTCTTCAATTCGTTCGGGCTGGGCTTTTGAGGAATACGATTCTGCAAGCTTATTAAAATAAACAATTCTTCCTTGCTCGTTGACCCATGCTACTCCATCACCTATTGCATTAAAAGTATAGCGGGCTTTCAGGATGTCGATCTCATCATGGTGGACACTGGGGTTACGATGAGCAAATTTAGCAACAGGATTTTTTGCTTTTTTGCGCCAAATTATATACAGTACAAATGATACGATCATAGCAAAGATCAAAACACCTCCGGAAAACCAAAGCATCTTCAGGCGGGTTTTTTCTTCCAGCTTTTGACGTTTGTAAGTGGCATTTTTTAGCCTGTACTGCATCAGTTGTTTTTCTTTCTCCATTTTCTCCTGCATGCCGGTAAGCTTTATGTAGATGTCGTTCAGGTTTCTATTTTCGAGTTCATTTTTTTCCTTGAGGTAACTGAATGCCTTTCGGAATTCACCCTTACTTTCATGATAATCGGCAAGCGATTGATAATTCATAATTAATATTTCCTCATAATTTCCTTCAGTGGCAAGAAGGTTGCTTTGCTGAAAGTATTCAAGTCCGGCTTTGATACTCCCTGTTTTAATGTTTAGCCTTCCTAAATTTCGAATGGTTTTGGCCTTGGAATATAAATAGGGAAGTTCTTCATAAATAGCGATAGCCTTGTTAAAATAATTTTCTGCTGATTTCATATTATTTCTGGCAAGCGCGATAACACCCAGATTGTTATTGACGCGGCCTGTTTGCAGTTTATCATCAATAGAAATAAAGATTTTCAGGGCTTTTTGATATTGCGTTTCTGCATCGGTAAAATTTCCTTGTTTGGTGTGGCAATTTCCCCTATGCTTTAAAGTGCGTGCCCGTGCCATAATGTTACCGCTGCTCAGCGAAAGCAAAAAAGCTTCTTCGAGATATTCTTGGGCTTTACCGCATTCATCCAGGCTAAGATAGACTGAGGCTATACCAACGAGGGTAGAAGCCCGCAGAAAATCAAAATTATGTTGTTTTTCTGTGGTGGAAAGTTCATTATAAAGTGTCAATGCTTTGATAAAGTCTCCGCGTCGACTGTAAAAATCAGCTTCATAACTTTGTACTTCGATAAAGGCTAAAGAGTCGCCATAATTTTCTGCTGCAACATATGCGCGCTCAATGTTTTGTTGAGCCTTGTCGATTTGATTGGTATATTCTGCAATGTATGCTCTGAATAATAATACTTCGCGCATTTCTTCCCGGCGGTTTGATGCTTTATAGATGCGTTCAGCGGCATCAAGCTGAATGGCAGCATCCTGAAGCTTAAACTTTTTTAGCGAATACATAACCTGTAGCATTAACGCTTTGGAATACCATAAATCGTTGTCGTACTTGATGCTGATATCAAAAGCTTTATCGGCGTGTTGTTCCGATTTTTTTATGTCATGCTTGTTGTAAAAAGCCTTTGCCAGCTTAAGATGTGCCTGAAAAACATCTTTTTTTGATTTGGCCTCTTTAGCAGAAGCAAGATATTTTTTGCCGTATTCTATGTGTTTTTCTACATCCGTAAACTGATGATGACGCGTCAGTGCGTTGAGCAGCTTCAGTTTTTCCTTACCCTTTGCCCCATTTAAATGCTGACCCAATTGCTCATCACTTAGAAAGGAGTTGCCGGCTAATACATGAGCCATCATCAACAAGCTCAAAGCTGCAAAAATTAAAAACTTCTTTTTATTCATTCGTATACGCATCGTTTTAAGCTCTTGCAATCATGATAATGGCTGCCACGGCCAGTGCTACCCCAATCCAGTTGTCGCGTGTAATTCGTTCTTTAAAGATAACAAATCCCAGAATGGTGGATAAGGCTACCACGCTTACATTGTAAATCGGCACAATAACCGAAACAGGTATCGTATCCATTCCTCTTAAAAAATAAAAGGTAGAGTACCAGTTAAAGATGCCCAGCAAGCTTCCTGCAATAATGTTTTTCTTTTTAAAGCGAAATGTTTTTTTGCCATCAGAAATAAAAGAAAAAATGGTTCCTATGATAAGCGCTACTAAAAATGCAGTAGCCAAAAAGAGTACAAACTCTCCGTCAATAAAATAGTGTTGCGAAACTTTCAGCATGGAATCGTTTATACCAACAGCCAGAAATAATAGAAAAGGCAGGTAGACGTATTTTTTGTTTACCTCAACTCCTTTTTCTTTTTTAAACGTCATGTAAAAAGCAACTAAACCTGTTAGAATGCCCGCAATTTTTAAAGGTGTGGCCGCATCATCAAAAATGAGCAATCCTAAGGTTACAGGGATAACCACAGACATGCGGCTGGCGATGGCGGTTATGGATACTCCGGCTTTTTGTGCCGACATCGCAAAGAAGTTAAATGCAATAATGAGGGTAAACCCGACAATAATGGCAGACCAAAACCACTTTTTCTGAGGAAACTCAGCAAAATGTACCTGGTCATAAACCGTAAGGTAGCCCAGCAAAGAAGCAACAAAATAGTTTGTGCTGATTGCCGGCAGTTTTTCAATGCCATACCTTTCGAACAACTTGAATGTTACGATAATTAAGGTAGAAGCGATAACAGCCAGTGTAAGGTAAAGCATGGAATTTGGTTTTATCTTTGCAATATTAGCAGGATTATTTGAGAAATGAAAACCTAATCGGTAGCTGCAAACAGAAAAAGACTATGACGATTGAAACCTGGAAAAAAGAGTCAGTAAAGGAGTTAGAAGACCTTTATCCGCCTGAGGATGCCCGAAATATGACAAAAATCTTGATTGAAACTGTTACCGGACTGGATAAGGCCGCTCAGGTTCTTGCAAAACACAACATTATTGATGAAAAAAATCTCAAGGAGCTCAACCAGGCTATGACGCGGTTGCTCAATCATGAACCGCTGCAATATGTGCTGGGGCAGGCCTGGTTTTACGGATTGGATTTATTGGTAATGCCAGGTGTACTCATCCCGCGCCGCGAAACGGAAGAGCTGGTAGATTGGGTGGTGCAGTATTGCAAACCCGGGATTCGGGTGCTTGATATTGGTACCGGAAGCGGTTGCATACCTGTAGCTGTAAAAACGGTATGGCCTGATAGTGAAATTACGGCCTGGGATGTTCAGGAGAAAGCGATAGAAGCAACTCAAAAAAATGCCCGGAAATATGGTATAAATATCAAAACTGAGAAACAGGATATCTTTTCAGCATCTAAGCATCCCGGTAAATGGGATATCATCGTATCCAATCCGCCCTATGTCACAAATGCTGAGAAATCTCTAATGCAACCCAATGTTCTGGATTATGAGCCCGAAACAGCGCTTTTTGTGGAAGATACAAATCCCCTGGTTTATTATAAAACCATTGCCGGTTTTGCACTGAATCATCTTGATGAAGGCGGGCTGCTCTTTTTTGAAATCAATGAGCATTACCCGGAAGAAACCCTGAAATTGTTAAAGGAAGCGGGATTTGCGGATACAGAGCTACGCCGGGATATGCAGGGCAAACCTCGCATGGTAAAGGCTGCAGTGAGCTGATTATATTGTTTTTGGCTCTGTTCTGATTATTGGATGTTAAAAGCTAAATATTTTGTAATAAGCGTTTTAGATCTTATTGGAAAATATAAAGTATTCACATAATGTAATTATTTAGGGTCTGACCATAAAGTTATGAGAAAATTAAAATAACAAATTTCAAAATCCAAATTACAAATAATCTACAATTTTCAATTGTCAAAATTCAAAACATTTGAAATCAACAATATACTATATTGTTATGAATTTCTGATATTGGATTTTGGTGTTTATTTGTAATTTGAAATTTATCATTTGGTGCTTTATTTACAAGAATTTCTAATTTGTAGACGGACACTATTTAGGTACTTAAGTTAAGTTGGCAAAAAGCAATTGGCAGTTGACGATATTTTTTTCCATACCGTCAGCAATGTACAATTTATATCTATTTGATAGAATATTAACTTAGTAACCTACCAACTTAGTAACCTACCAAATTACGAAACTGAACTCATTTCTTGTTCAAACATTTCCAGGTCTTTCTGGCTGTAGAGGACAAACCGGATATGCTTTACATGTTTCAATCCGGGTGCCGTTTCCTGAATCGTTTTTAAAGCAATTTTTGTGGCATCAGGAAAAGGATAACCGAAAGCTCCCGTTGAAATAGCCGGAAAGGCAATGGTTTCTATTTTATTTTGATCGGCCAGCTTTAGGGCGTTCCGGTAGCAATCGGCCAGCAATTTATCTTCAGGTTTATCCATGCCGTAAACAGGACCCAGGCAGTGAATCACAAACGGATTCGGCAAATTGTGTCCTCCTGAGATAACGGCTTGTCCGGGTTTTATGGGAGCCATTGGCCTGCATTCCTCAGCAAGGCGTGGACCGGCAGCCCTGTGGATAGCTCCGGCAACCCCGCCGCCCGTTTCAAGCCGTGCATTGGCAGCATTCACAACAGCTTTCATGTCGGGTTGGTTGGCAATGTTTCCCTGAATCGCTTCCAGCTTGATGTTTTTAAGTGTTAAACTCTTCATAGTTAATAAATTTTTGAATTTTTCTTTTCAAATTTACATTGAAAAAGATGCCTTTTCAAGAGCTAAGATTCCAAATGTAGAAAATTACATATATTTGCCTTCACATATTCAGAGGATTGTCATATCAATTTCTGAGAAGAGGATTTTATTGGGCAACCCTTAATTCAGAAGGTTTGCAGGAAAATTGAGCGAACGATTAAGCGATAGTTATAAACAAAATACACAGACGTATGACTACCAGCAAAGGAAAAGGTAAGGGGAAGAAGCAAGCTAATGAAAGTGCAAAAGTGGATCCCGGTTCTAAAGGAATCATAAAATGGATTGAGCTATTAGGGAATAAATTACCTCATCCGTTCTGGATATTTATCTGGATCAGTATTTTTATCGTGTTACTTAGTGCGGTGACCTCAATGCTGGGTGTTAGCGCCACCGATCCCTCTACAGGTCGAGTGATTGAAGCGCAGAATCTTCTTTCCGGAGAAGGATTGCGCCGCTTTGTTGAGGAAATGGTTACGAATTTTGCCCATTTTGCGCCTTTTGGGTTAGTGCTGGTGATGATTATGGGTGTTTCTATTGCCGAGCAAAGCGGCTTACTGGCAGTGGCGATGCGCAGGGTTGCTTTTGCTGTACCAAAACAGGTGGTTTTGCCCGTTATTTTTATAATCGGAGCAAGCGGAAATATAGGCTCGGATGCAGGTGTGGTGATTGTTCCGCCCATTGCAGCCTTAATTTTCTCGCAAATGGGATTGAATCCTGTTGCCGGACTGATTGCCGGATATGCCGGCGCTACAGCCGGATTTACAGCCAATTTCGTGATCGCCGGAACGGATGTATTGTTGGCCGGTATCAGTTCGTCGGTTACTGAAAACATGGAAGGGGTCAGCGAAGTAAGCGCTACAGCAAACTGGTATTTTATGATCGCTTCCACGCTAGTGTTAGGAGTGGCCGGAGCCTTTGTGGTGAAGCGGTTTACCATCCCCAAAACAAACCGTTATGGGTATACCATTCCTGAAGGTATCATGGATAATCAGCCGGAGAGCAAGGCCGAGGAAGCCAAAGGACTTCGCCATGCCGGAATTGCTTTGCTGGTTTATGCTGTCATCATCATGTTGCTGGTTATTCCTCCGGGAGCGCCTCTCAGAGACCCGGAAACCGGTGGACTGGTACCCTCGCCGTTTTTACGCGGCCTGGTTCCGATATTGTTTTTCTTCTTTGCCATTCCCGGATACTTTTTCGGGAAAGCAACCGGAAGCATCCAAAAACCGGCCGATGTGTTGAGCTTTATGGAAAAGGGCATGAAGGATTTATCGGGCTACATCGTCCTCATGCTGGTCGTAGCTCAGTTTATTAACCTGTTCAACTGGTCGCAACTCGATTCCATCCTGGCAATATCGGGAGCACAGTTCCTGCAAGCCAGTGGTCTGACCGGCCCGTTAATGTTTACGCTTTTTATGACCATTGTAGCTGCGATAAACATTTTTATGGGCAGCGGCTCGGCCAAGTGGGCTATTTTTGCTCCGATTTTTATCCCGATGCTGGCACAGTTGGATTACAGTCCTGCTTTTGTGCAGATGATGTACAGGGTAGGTGACTCCATTACTAATTGTATATCGCCTATTTATCCTTATTTTCCGCTCTTGCTGGGTTGGGTTCATAAATACAACAAAAATATGGGCATTGGTACCATTATTTCTTTATTACTACCTTATGCTATTATTCTCTTTGTTATGTGGGTAGCCTTGCTGTTCTTGTGGTTTGGCCTTGATCTTCCCATTGGGGTGGGAGAAACTATAAGAATGTAGGCTTTCTGTTGACCGGAAGACTATTTTTGTTACCTTTAAATTCTTATTTTGATGGCGCTGTAAGTAGTTGTAATTTAGCGTATAAACTTATATTTTATATGCTGTCAGCTAAGCGGTTTTTGCTATATGCTGAGAGTTGTATGCTGATTCAGTGAGTAAAGGTTTCATTCACAGGAATTTATTAAGACGATTATGAGCATTGCAGAAGAAAATAAACAGTTGAAAGCACAAGTTGCCCAATTAAAGCAACAGGTTGCCGAACTACGGTTTAAGCTGAATAATCAAGTCAGTTCAGACAGACCAGCATTGCATGAGCGTGTTAAAGAGTTGAATTGCCTATATGGTTTATCAGAGATTATTACCAAACCTGAACTTTCGCAGGATGATTTGTTGCAAGCATCAGTAGAGCTTATACCTGCTTCCTGGCAGTATCCAGACATCACATGTGCACGCTTGACGATAGAAGGAAAGGATTATCTGACAAAAAACTTCAGGGAAACCCAATGGAAACAGTCTGCTGTTATAACTGTAAACCGTAAAAAGAAGGGATGGATTGACGTTTTTTACTTAAAGAAGATGCCTCCAAAAGATGAAGGCCCCTTTCTTCGTGAAGAACGCAAATTGATAAATACTATCACGCAGTATTTGGGGAGGTATCTGGAGCGAAACCAATACGAAAAAGTCATCATCAAAAAGGAAGAAGAACTACGTAATCAGGCAAAGATCTATCATAGCATATTTGAGCATAATCCACATCCCATGTGGGTGTGTGATAATAGAACGTTACACTTTCTGGAGGTAAATAATACGGCTGTAGAAAAATACGGCTTCACTAAAGAAGAATTCTACCAGATGACCCTGTTGGACATTAGCGCCGGAGAAGAGCGAGATCGGTTGATTGAAAATTTGCGCGGAAGCGATCAAACATACGAATACTGGAAGCATCTTTTAAAAAGTGGTGATATTATTTATGTGGATATTCATTCTCATGAATTAATTTATAATGGCAAAAATGCAAGAATTATTATTGCTAATGATGTGACCGAAAAGAAACAAACCGAGGAAAAATATCGCATGTTGGCTGAGAACTCTTCGGATGTTATCTGGACCTCCGACCTGGAATTAAATATCACCTATGTTAGTCCTTCTGTAAAACAATTATTAGGAGAACCGCCTGAAGTTCACATCCAAAGATCGATGGAAGAAAAACTGGTTACACAAGACCTGGAACGCTTATTGCAAATCTATAACGAAGAGTTGGAGTCTGAAAACCAACCGGGAGTAAATAAAAACAGAGCCCGTCTTATAGAATTGCAACACTATCGCGCTGATGGTTCCATCATTTGGGTGGAGATGAATTTGAAATTTTTACGGGATAAGGAGGGATCTGCTTTTGGCATAGTAGGCGTTACCCGGGACATTCATGAACGGAAAGAAGCCGAAAAAGCGGTGAAGGAAAAGGTGAACCAATTGGAATCATTTAACAAATTGATGGTAGGTCGCGAAAACCGGATGATTGAATTGAAACGAGAGGTCAACCATCTGTTGAAAGAGCTGGGCAGGACTGTAAAATATACCACACCTGACAAGATTGAAAATGAAAACGATAATTAAATATACCGTATAAAGAAGGAGACAATATGCATATTCAAACATCAAACCAGGAGCAATTAAACCTGGGGTTCGGGGATTACACCTGTAACTGGGGATTACACATCGCCGGACTTTATGAAACCGCTGAAGAGCGGGACGAAATTATTTTTGGCTTTCTTCATCAGGGAGATATTGAAGGTGATTTGCAAATGTATTGCCCGGTTGAGCGGACAAAGGAGAATTTTATCACCGATTACGGAAAGCTTTACCCTGATTGCAAAGATCACCCTAATGATCCCAGCCTGTTTTCTATCGATAGTGCAAAAGACCTTTATTATCCGGATGGCACTTTTTCGCCCATTAGCATGGATGAAGGATTAGATGCTTTTTTCAAGAAGTCACAAAAAAACGGAAGAAGGAATGTTCGTGCTACAGCAGAGATGGTGTGGGCATTGGAAGCCATTCCGGGAAGAGAACACCTGATGGCCTATGAGTCACGCCTGAATTATTTTATCCCGGGAAAGCCCTGGATTAGCGTTTGCCTGTACAATATTACCAAATTTTCAGGGAAAACTATCATGAACGTATTGCAAACGCATCCTTACACTATCTCAGGAGGAGTTATCACACAGAATCCGTATTTTGTGGATCCAGATGAATGGCTTAGGGAAAATGCTCCTGAATTTGCCATAAAATAAGCGAAACTATGAATATAGCGCACGATCTGTTTTTATTGATGTTTAGTCTTTCGCAGGTTCATGACAGGGATAAACTCATTGAGATGTTTGTAGAGGGCCTCAATGAAATTTTTGATCCTTGTGTTTTTGAATTCGTCAAAGAACAACCTAAGGAAAGCCCATTTGATATAGCAATTATAACCCGCAGGTCGGATTTTGGCCTAATCAGGATTGATAAAACCCAAAACATCCCTAAAGAGCACCTTCCAATGCTTCAGAATGTTACTCAAATGTTAGCCATGATGTTGGAACGTCTTGATTTTGATCAGCAGCTTCAACAAGAAAGAAAGTCGCTGGAGCAAATTGCTGAAATTAGAAATAAAGACTTAAAAAAGAAAATAACTGAACTTGAGCAGGCAAGAAATGCCTCTTTTAATTTAGTGGAGGACCTCAAATTAGAAAACCATAAGCGTAAGCAATACGAAAAGGAGTTGAAAGAAAGTGAGAAGGCCCTTCGTCAATTGAAGGATAGTTTACAGGAAGAAGTAAACAAAAAAACAAAAGAGCTGAATGAGCGGGTGCAGATTATGGAGCGCTTCCATGAAGCAACGATAGAAAGAGAATTCAGAATTAAGGAATTACGCGATGAGATTAAACGGTTGAAAAAGCAAGCTGATGAAGAATAATACTCAGATTTTAAAACCAATCCAAAGTGTTTTTCAAAGCATGTTCTTCAGAATGGGCTTAATGCTGACTTTCATTGGCATTATTTCTATGCAGGCATACAGCAAGGTGCCAGATACAATACGTGTGGGACTTTATCAAAACGAACCCAATATTTATCTTGATGAAAATGGGGAACCTGCCGGAATTTTTGTAGAGTTGCTGAATGAAATAGCCAAAGCGGAAAACTGGCATTTGGTTTATGTAACTAATAGCTGGAAACAGAATTTACAAAATCTTGAAAAAGAATATATTGACCTAATGCCTGATGTTGCATTCAATGCTAAAAGAAACCAGCGGTTTGATTTTAATGAAGAGACAGTTTTAAGCTCATGGTCTCAGCTTTATGCTGATCCGGAACTGGCGATATTTAATTTCAGGGATTTAGAAGGTTTGCGGGTGGCATTGCTCGAAGAGTCGGTTCATGCTGCAGAATTCAGTAAAATGATGAAAGGGTTGGAAATTCCCTTCCATGTCACCATAGTTCATTCATTCCGGCATGGCTTTCAACTTGTTGAAAAAGACCTTGCTGATGTTGTTATCAGCAACCATTTCTTTGGAGATAGGCATTATGCCGAATATGGGCTTGAAAAAGTACCGCTGATTTTGAATCCAAGTAAATTATTCTTTGCTGCTAAGAAAGACCGGAATGCACACCTTTTAAAAACGATTGATCGCCATTTGCAAGAATGGCAAAATACGCCGGGCTCCATTTACTACCAAACGCTGGTTAATTATCTTACTTCTGAATATCCGCAAGAAAAAAAGCATACGCATTTCTGGTTTTGGGGTTTGTTTGGATTAGTAGTATTAACTTTAATCTTTACCTTGATTTATTTCAGAAAAAAAGTCTTAAGTCTGAAAGCTTCTAATGACGATATGTACAACCAATATCTTGCTGAGCTGAAGAAAACGAACCTCTTTTTTGAGAAGACGCCCACTGGAATTTTCCTTGTGGATCAAAAAGGTAAATTTCTGCAAGTCAATTCTGCCGCGTCTGTTATAACAGGCTTCTCCAAAGATGAGCTGCTCAAAAAGAATTTCCTGGATATGGCAACACAAAACACCTATGATCAGGCATTAGCCCATTTAGAAGCCGTTGTAAACGGAGAGCGAAAAGCCATTGACTATACATTCTTCACTAAGCAAAATGAAGAAAAGCACTTGATAATAGATGCATTTCCGGTTTCTGATGCCCGTTTTGCAGGCTTTGCTGTGGATATTACTGATTATGCGAGATCAGAAGCCGAGCTTCAGCAAATAAAATCACAAATGCAAAAGGAAATGGATGACAAAACACGTGAACTGCAGGAACGAATTAAGGAGCTGGAACATTTTCATGACATTACTGTGGAAAGGGAAATCAGAGTGAAGGAATTGCGCGATGAGCTTAAGCGCTTAAAAAATCAAAAGTCATGAATAAGGTTTGTTTTATATTGTTTGTGTTGTGTTTAGTTTTTGATATGCAGATTATTGCTCAGGGAATAAGTCCAAATGTAAGCATGCCGGAAGAAACGCCTGATACCATTCAAATTGCCTCAGAACCTGATTATCCGCCTTTTTGTATGGTTGATGATGAGGGAAACGCGATTGGTTTTGCTTTGGTTTTGTTTCATGCTGCAGCAGAGTCTGCCGGCATGCAAGTAAAAACAAAAGTTGGGGTGTGGAATAAGATAAAGAATGACCTGGCTGAGGGTGAAATCGATGCATTGCCTTTAGTAGGACGTACACCGGAGCGCGAACAGTATTTTGACTTTACA
This sequence comes from uncultured Bacteroidales bacterium, assembly GCA_964465045.1. Lineage (GTDB taxonomy): Bacteria > Bacteroidota > Bacteroidia > Bacteroidales > JAIPAH01 > JAIPAH01. The sequence continues at coordinate 18,708 of CAYXJS010000031.1, forward strand.
ATGCCTTATTTGTCCTTGCATGGTGCGGTGTTTGTCCGGAAATCAAGCAATATGGACATAAACTCAATCGAGGACTTACAATCCAGGGAAATCATCGTCATGGAAGGTGACAATGCCGAAGAGTTTGTCCGTCGTGAAAATGTTTCTGATAAAATATTTACTGTAAATACGTTTCATGATGCTTTTAGAATACTGGCAAGAGGAGAGCATGATGCAGTAATAACCCAGCGCATTATGGGCCTGGAGTTGTTAAAGGATTTAGAAATTGACAATGTTCGTCCCCTGAATTTCACTCTTACCGGATTTCGTCAGGATTTTTGTTTTGCTGTGCAAAAAGGAGATGATGTACTTTTATCCCGCTTAAATGAAGGCTTGTCTACCATTATTGCAGACGGCACTTATGATGACATACATTATCAATGGTTTGGAGCCCAAATGGATGAGGGATATACAGAACAGGAGGTGCTCAGACTCATACTTTTCTTTTTTGTTCCTGTGGTGATCCTGATGAGTCTGGTTTGGATTCTTTCGCTCAGAAAAGAAGTGAAAAAGCGTACCCAGCGTTTGCATGATGAGATAAAGGAACACAAAAACTCCCTAAAAAAACTGGAGCAAAATCAATCCCTGCTTCTCGAGAGTGAGAGACAAGTTAGGTTGCTATTAAATTCAACGGCAGAGGGGATTTATCGTATTGATGAAAGTGGCATATGTACGATGGTGAATCGCGCGGCTGTTCAAATGCTTGGCTTCACCTCAGAAACTAGCTTAATTGGAAAAAACATGCATCAGATTGTACATCACACAAAAACTGATGGTACAGCCTGTCCTGAAAACGAATGTAATATCTATAAGGCTTTAACCGAAGGAAAAGGAGTTAACGTGAATACTGAGCTGTTTTGGAAATCAGACGGCTCTTCCTTTCCTGTAGAATATTATTCTTTTCCGGTAATACAAGAGGGAGAAGTTATTGGCGCTGTAGTTACCTTTTGGGATATTACGGAACGCCAAAAAGCGCATGATAATCTGGTGGCACTCAAAGAAAACCTTGAACAAGAAGTGAATGATCGGACTAAAGAATTACAGGATAAGGTAAACAAGCTTAATCGATCTCAAAAAGCCATGCTTTACATGGTTGAGGATTTAAATGAAATAACTCACGATTTAAGGAAAGAGCGAAAAAACCTTGAGATTTCCAATAAGGAATTGGAAGCATTCACTTATTCTGTATCGCACGATTTGCGTGCTCCGCTTCGCGCGATTAACGGATATGCCAATTTTTTAAAGGAGGATTACGAGTCTAAACTTGACAAAGAAGGCAAGCGGTATATCCAGGTTATAAGAAACAATGCATCCCGGATGGATGATTTGATTACTGACCTGCTTAAGCTTTCCCGGGCATCAAGGTCTGCGCTTCGTTTATCTCCGGTTGATATGACGGCTACCGTACACTCCATGTACCAGGAAGTTGTTACCAGCACGCAGGATGATTCATTTGAATTTATTGTAGATGAATTGCCGGTTGCATATTGCGATTCCGGACTCATAAAACAAGTATGGCAGAATTTATTGAGCAATGCGGTGAAATACAGCCAGGATGCTGATAAGAAACGAATTGAAGTGAGCGCCGAAAAAACGGATGAAGAAATTATATATACAGTTAAAGATTACGGAGCCGGTTTTGATGAGAAGTACAAGCAAAAGCTTTTTGGGATTTTTCAGCGGCTTCATGCGGCAGAAGAATTTGAAGGAAATGGCGTTGGACTGGCTATCGTAAAACGGATTATTGACCGTCATGGCGGTAATCTCTGGGCTGAGGGTGAAACCGGAAAAGGGGCTGCTTTCTCTTTTTCTATTCCAATAAAGCAAAAATGAGTTTTGGAAATAAAGAATTGTAGATATGTTTAAATATTCTGGGCTATGGAAAATTTTAAAGAAGTTGAAATCTTAATCGTAGAGGACAATCCACAAGATGCGGAAATGGCGATGCGCGCTTTTCGCAAAAATAATTTGGCTAATAATATTCTCATAGTTGGGGATGGGGAAGCGGCCCTGGATTATTTGTTTTCACGCAAAAAATATAAAGGCAGCGAGATTTTTCGCCGTCCAAAAATGATTTTGCTTGATTTAAAACTGCCAAAAGTAAGCGGCCTTGAAGTCTTAAAGGAAGTGAAAGCCAATCCCCAAACGAAAGTGATTCCGGTTATTATGCTTACCTCTTCTGCAGAAGAAAAAGATATAATCGAAAGTTATAAGCTGGGCGTAAACAGCTATATTGTGAAGCCGGTTGATTTTGAAAAATTTGTGGATGCGGTGAAAGAACTTGGCCTCTATTGGCTGTTGCTGAATCAGCATCCATATGAATAAAGCCAAGCTCTGTAAAGTTTCCAATTACTTTTTTCATTGAAAATAGCAAATAAACAATTTATTGTAAATCAATAATATTATTTATTTTTGTTTGCCTTTCTTTCTAAAATGCTAAGCCATGTCTGAAAAAAATCAGGAATACAATATTTTAATTGCAGAAGATGTGCCAACGGATGCAGAAATAGCCCAGCGCGAAATTAAGCGAGAGAACATTCTTTTTGATGCACTGGTGGTTGATAAGGAATCTGATTTCAAACAAGCGTTAGATGAATTCAAGCCCGATATCATTATTTCTGATTACAGCATGCCTTCTTTTGACGGAATCAGCGCCCTTACGATTACCCGTAACCATCACGCTTATATCCCATTTATCATGCTAACCGGATCTATTAACGAGGAAACCGCTGTTACCTGCATGAAAGCCGGTGCAGATGATTACGTGCTGAAGGAAAAAATCACTCGCTTACCCTTTGCTGTAAACGAAGTATTACGAAAAAAGCACCAGATAGTTGAGAAAAAACAAATGGAGCAACAGGTGCAGGAAAGCTTGGAAGCCTATCGAAATCTCATCAATAGCATGAGTGAAACGGTTTGGATCATAGATTTTGATGGCAAACTGCTTGAGGTCAACGACAGGGTTACTGAAGTGCTTGGCTATACGAAAGAAGAGGTGATTGGTTCAGAGATTTTTGACTTTGACAGCCAGTTGACCAAATTAAAAATCCAAACCTTATTCAATACACTGAATCATGGTGAAGCACAGGTTTTTCAGACAAAGCACAGGACCAAAAGCGGTAAGGAAAT
>CAYXJS010000032.1:0-21754 GCA_964465045.1 uncultured Bacteroidales bacterium
ACTACACCAAATCATCAATGAAAAATTTTAGGGTGTCCCAAAACTTAAAACAGGAAAATGGTAAAAGAAAGCGGTAAACCATATAAGCTCACAGCTATGGGCACGATTGTGGAAACTCAAACCATGCAGGAGGCGCTTCAGATTTTACAGCAGGCGTATGACATCCTGGAAACTCCTTCAGACCGCATATACAGCACTGTAAAGTTTGATATCCGAAAAGACAAGGATCAACGGCTTACAGGGAAAATTGCATCTGTAGAAGAAAAAATCGGGAAAGTAAATCATTAAATCCAACCCTGGCGAACAGGCTATTCAGCGTTTGAAGTTCCTACAGGATATTCGCTGCGCCAGGTCATGTCACGCTCCAGATCAGGAGATTCCAAAAACAAGTTCCCTTCTTCGGTAAGGCTAATCTTTACGTCATGATCTTTACCTGTCTGATAGTTATAAAACACACCTTCCCAAACTTTATCGCCTTTGTATCTTACATTGTGCAGCACTTTCGTTTCCTTCAGCAGGTTGGTTTTTTCGTCCGGATCGGGGTTTCTAAAATCCAGCTTGGGATCTCCGTCGCGGGTTAAGGGGCGCTTAAGATTAATAATTTTACCGTAATAATGATCTTCTTTTGCTGAAACCTGAATTGTACTTCTTTTACCCTGTGTGTACCACGTACCTGTAATTTCATTTTCGTAACCGTCAGAGGGCACAGAGGTGCAAGCTACGAAAAAGCTTGTGGTTATAATCACTAAAAACAAAGAAACTTGCTTCATGTCCTGAAATGTTAAATGCTTTGCGAAATTAACAAAATCCCTGATAAGCGCATCCGATTAATTTTTGCGGAAATTTTTTACCTTTGCTTAACTTAACAAAATTGTCATTCTGTTAATCTCTCTGTTGTATGGATATGAAACATTTTCTGAAAACCCTCGGACCCGGACTGCTCTATGCTGCTGCGGCCATAGGGGTTTCGCACCTTGTTCAGTCTACCCGCGCCGGAGCTGATTTTGGTTTTGATTTGGTTCCGTTTCTCATAATAGCAATGGTTTTAAAATACCCGTTTTTTGAGTTTGCACCGCGTTATACCAACGCCACAGGCAAAGATTTGATTTCTGCTTATCGCGAAATGGGTTCATGGGCTGTATTTTTATTTGCCATAATCACGATCTTCACCATGTTTGCCATTGTTGCCGCTGTGGTAATGGTAACAGCCGGTGTAGTGGGTTTTGTTTTTAAAATCGGACTCAGCCCGTTTAATATAAGCGCCTTAATGATGGGCATATCAGCCATGGTTTTGATTATTGGCCGGTATCATTTGCTCGATCACATTATAAAATACATCATTGCTATTTTGGCATTATCAACCATTTTTGCGGTGATTTCCGCTTTTACTTCAGAAGAACAAACGCAAACCTTGCTAAACAATTTCAGCTTTTATGAGCGTCCTCATATCTTCTTCTTGATTGCATTTATCGGATGGATGCCATCGCCGGTGGATGTGTCGGTATGGCATAGCTTATGGTCTAAAGCAAAAGGCTCTAAGAGCAAGATTACGGTTAAAGAAGGACAGATGGATTTCAAAATCGGTTACATCGGCACCGGTTTTGTTGCGCTGGCATTTTTGGCTTTGGGAGCGCTGGTGATGTTTAACAGCCCTGAAGAATTGGCTGACAGTGGTGTAGGATTTTCTGCACAGTTGATGAGCATGTATACTGAATCCATCGGCTCATGGGCCTATCCGGTTATTGCCTTAGCCGCTGTTACAACCATGTTCAGCACTACCCTAACTGTTGTTGACGCTTATCCGAGGGTCCTCACTCCTATCACTACCTTCTATATTAAAAAATGGCGGCATCTCGAAAAGAAATTGTATTGGTTTTGGATGGTGATAATCATTGCAGGTGCTTTGCTGCTTATCAGTATTTTATCTGACTCCATGCGGTTTATGGTTGATTTAGCTACTACCTTGTCTTTTGTTACAGCGCCTGTGGTGGCTTTTCTTAACTATAAGGCAGTTACAGGAAAAAAATTCCCTCAGCAAAACAGACCTGGTAAAGGGCTTATTTTATATGCTCAAATCGGGATAATTTTTTTAACTTTATTCAGCATCTTTTATGTGGTTTATTTGTTATTGTATTAGGGAAGTTTTTAAGTTACGAAATTTGTAGGTTTTTATGTTTGATAGGTGTTTAAGTGCGTAGGTGTTTAGTAAAAGTTGGCAGTTGGCAATATGCAGTTGGCAATGAAAAAATTTAGAATTTAAGTGAAAATTAACCAATTAACCAGTTAACGAATTAACAAACCAACGAATCACAAATCAACGAATTAACAAATTAACAAATTAACCAGTTAACGAATCACAAATTAACGAACCAAAGTCAAAATGAAATACATCCTGATAGCAATCACATTATTTTTTGTAGCATCATGTAATACGGAAAATAATGAAACGAAAAATGCGGTTACAGTAAGCATTACACCGCAAAAATATTTTGCTGAGCAGCTTTTGCCGAATGATTATGAAGTAAACGTTATGGTGCCGCCCGGTTCCAGTCCAGCCACGTATGAACCTACTCCCCGGCAACTGCAACTATTGGGTAAATCTGGTGCTTATGTTCGTATTGGAGCTATTGAATTTGAAGAAGTGTGGATGGAAAAAATAAAAGATAACAACCCCAATTTAGAGATAATTCACTCAGATAAATCTGTGGATTACATGAAAGAGGGCAAAGAGCGTGATCCGCATATCTGGACCAGTCCGCAAAGAGTAAAAGTCTTGGTTTCGAATATGACCGAAGAGTTTAAACAGCTCTTTCCGGAGGATGCAGCGACCATAGAAAGCAACAGAGAAAACCTTCTGCAGCGAATCGATGAGGTTGATAAAACTATAAATAATAAGCTTAAACCTTATCGGAATCGGGCCTTCATCATTTATCATCCGGCGCTGGCTTATTTTGCTAAAGATTATCAACTTGAGCAAATTGCGTTAGAACATCACGGAAAAGAACCCTCAGCACATGATATGGAACACATTTTGAAAAAAGGTAAAGACTTAAATATCAGCACTGTTTTTATACAGGAGCAGTTTGACAGGCAAAGCGCTATGACCATTGCTAACGAGCTCAATGCCCAGGTTGTTACCATCAACCCTTTATCAGAAAAATGGGACAAGGCGATGCTGGATATCGCATCCAAACTTAAATCTTCATTCGATTGATTATGGAAGAAAAACCATTGATAGAGCTACAAGACCTAACAGCCGGTTATAATGGAGAACCGGTGCTAAAAGACGTAAACCTAAAAGTATACCCGAAGGATTTCATTGGAGTCATCGGACCAAACGGAGGAGGCAAAACCACGCTCATCAAAGTAATCCTGCAATTGATTAAGCCGATGAAAGGAAAAATAATATGGAATACTACCGGAATAGGCTATCTTCCCCAGATTAATGACATAGACCGGCAGTTTCCTATAACGGCAGAAGATGTAATCCTTTCCGGCAAAGCCAACAGAAAACAATTGTTTCTCCATAAATCCCGTAAGGATAAAAAAGAAGCCCTTGAACTGCTGAAAAAAATGGGCGCCGCAGGCCTTCTGAAGAAAAGCATCGGAGAACTTTCCGGAGGCCAGATGCAACGCGTATTTTTATGCCGGGCATTAATTTCAAACCCGCAATTATTAATACTGGATGAGCCCAACACTTATGTCGACAATAAATTTGAAGGCGAATTATATGAAATGCTGCGGGAATACAATAAAACCATGAGTATCATTATGGTTTCACACGATATAGGAATGATATCGCCATATGTAAAAACCATTGCCTGTGTTAACGAGCATTTGCATTATCACAAAAGCAATATAATTACGGAAAAGCAGTTGGAATCATATAATTGCCCAATACAGTTGGTCACACACGGAGATGTGCCACATACCGTATTAAAAAAACACTAAATCATGGAATTTCTGAATCAGCTTTTTGAGTATGATTTTATGCAAAATGCCTTTTGGGCTGCTCTTTTTACAAGCATTTCATGTGGACTTATTGGGACATATATCGTAGCCAAACGGATTGTTTTTATTAGTGGTGGGATTACGCATACTTCCTTTGGCGGGATTGGTATCGGTTATTATTTAGGCATAAATCCGTTAATTGGCGCTACCGTGTTTGCTGTGCTATCTGCTTTAGGAATAGAACATTTTACACGCAAAAGTGAAATACGCCATGATTCCATGATTGGCATTTTCTGGTCTTTCGGGATGGCCGTAGGAATCATTTTTGTCTTTCTGGCGCCCGGCTATGCACCCAATCTCATGAGCTATCTTTTCGGCAGCATTTTAACAGTTTCAAAAGCGGATGTCTTATGGATGGCAGCCCTGAGCGGAGGCATTATTCTTGTATTTGTACTTCTCTACAAACCCATTTTGTACATCGCCTTTGACGAAACTTATGCTGTAACCCGGAATCTGCCGGTAAGCCTGATAAAAAATATTCTCATGGTCCTTATTGCGCTGACAATTGTTATGAGTATCCAGGTAATTGGCATCATCCTTTTGATTTCCTTACTTACCATACCCCAATCCATTGCCAACCTGTTCACCAATAAGTTTCACCAAATCATGATTGCATCAATAATCATTGCTTTAGCTGGCTCAATGGCTGGTTTATTGATAAGTTACTTTTTGGATATCCCATCCGGTGCTTCTATAATTTTCTCTCTTATTCTCATGTTTATAATCGCCCGCATAGCTGTAAGCATCAAACAAAAGAATTAAACGCCGAAAGCAATGTGCCTCCGGCGTTCTGTAAAATTTAATTGCCCTGTTAAAAGCTCAGGTTATTATGGGAAACGGATACCCGGGTAATCAGTTACTGAAACCGTGGGCAGTGTAGAACCATAGGTATTATTAATCGCCATAATAAATTCATTGGCTACCAGCGCATAACCCTGACCGGTGAGATGCACACCATCAAGTGAGAAAAGTCCTCCGGAAACAAACTCCAGGGTATATCCTACCCCATCAAAACGAATTTCATCCTCTCCGGCTTCATGCATTTTTTCGTTTATGTCTACATAAGCTAATCCATTTTCAGAAGCAATGCCTTGAATAATAGCATTAAAGTTATTTACTGCCGCATTTATTTCCGTTAATTCTTCAACATCCAACACATATTGAGACGGTACTGGTTTTTGGCTGCCCCAACCTGCACATTTTAAAGAGTCCTGAGGTAAAGTAAGGAGTACGCGTTCACCCTGTTTGATTTGACGCATACTTCCCAGTTCCTGTGGAATATTCTCATCATGAATGATCATCGGGTTGGGCCCTTCAGAAAAAACAATCGGGTCAAACTCATACTGCTCTGCCGCTGCATTATATTCTGCATAAGCTGTATTCAAAGCCTCCGCTTCTTGTGCTGATACCGTAATTGCATTGTACGGAATCGTATTGAAGAATGCAATATCTGAAATGGAAGGGATATTCGCGATAGCACCTTTCGCTCCTGCGGAAGTCAGCGTTTGCACAATGCCACCAAGAGCTTGCGTAAACATTGCTTCTGAGGTGATGCTATCGGCTTCTCCACCTGCCATGGCATACCCCAGCACGTCGTTGTTGCCTATCCATGCAGTAAAAAACGTAGGTTGAGCCTGCATTGCATCGGCCATTACTGTGGTCTCAGCGCCAGAGGCAAATCGTCCGAAATAAGGATTCAATTGACCATAACCTTCTGCTAACAAGTGAAAGGATTTCGCTCCCGGAACGCCCATGTTGTGAAACAGACCCTCGTCAGCAATTGATTGAAAATTCTGCGGTGATGGCTGCTCGGGAAAAGGTACAGGACCTAAAGATGTTGTATCAAGACAATCTTCAGCCATGCCTAAAATCAGCCTGTTGCCAAAGCCTGCTTCATCCGTCATCAACGGTTGTTTAAAATCTCCACCACCCACTGTAGCAAATTTTTCGGCCAGTATAGCCGGGAAAGAGTTTTTCTGCGCCATACGATAGAGTTCACCATCAGCAAATCCTGCGGTTAAAGAGTTGCCCACAGCTACATAGGAAGAAAAGTCCGCTACTCCCTTTTCCGGAGTAAAGTCATCAATATCGGCTTCACATGCTGTAAAGAAGACCGCAATAAAAAATAGAAATATCGTTAGTTTATTCATAATGTCTATAGTTTCCAATTAAAATTGATAATTTACTCCAATACCCGGAATAAGCGCATTGTATTTGTACGTTCCACCAAAGTTTTCCGGTTTGTAGTTTACGTCACGCTCCAATCCCTGTACATATAAAAATGAAGCATCCACAGAAAGGTTTTGGTTAGGAGAAAACGACAGTCCTGCCGTATAACCTAATTTAACGGCATCCGGAGTTTCCGGGGCGTAGTACTCATCATCGGCCACCGGAGAGTCATAATAGAATCCTGCTCGGAACATCCACATATCTGTAGCTTCATACTCCGCTCCAATACGGTAAACGGCTCCGTCATCGTAATTTTTGGGCTGGCTAAGGTCCTCAAGCGATTCTGTATTGGTTTCAAAGTCAAAATCCAATGACTCATAAGAACTCCAGAAAACATAGTTTACATCAAAAGCCAGCAAAATTTTTTCTGAGGCCTTATAAGCCGCACCAACATTCACTGATGCGGGCAAAGGCAAGTCTGCATCAAACTTATTTTCAAGGGGAAAAGAAGTTTCTAAAGATTGCGGTACAGTAAAAGTGGCATCTCCGCCTTCCACTTCCATCATGATCTCAGAACGGTATGTAGCGCCCAAAGAAAAGCGCTCTGAGGGTTCAAAATATAATCCTGCATTAAACCCAAAGTTGCTGGTCGTACCGTTAATGTTTATTTGTCCCTCATTGCCTTGTGCATCCTGCAACGGAAATCCTTTGTTAAATTCCACATCGCCATACGCATAGATAAAGCCGACTCCTATTCCCAGGCTTTCTGTAATTTTATAAGACAAAGTCGGCTGCACATAAATAGCCATCAAGGAAATATCCTGGATAACGTGTCTTCCGCGCCAGTCGTCGCCCCAAACGGTAGAACTGCCATAAGGTGTATACACACCCAGTCCGGCAGATAATCTGTCATTGATTTTACCAGAGCCGTACACCGCAAAAGGAAGGCTAACCGGATTATCCGTAGTTGTTTCATAGAGTGATGGCTCCTGGTAGCGAAAAGCTACAGAAGAGACAATCGGGCTTAACCCTGCTGAAAAACTGTATTGCCCGTCTAAAAAAGACACCCCGCCGGGGTTAAAGAATATAGCGCCCGGGCCACTAAGATACCCTGTGCCTGTAAGTCCCATTCCGGTTTGACGCTGACCTTGCAGGCCTACCTGGAATCCACCGGCATAAGCCGAAAACATAAAAGTCAGCATCACAAAAGTGAATAATAGTTTTCTCATAAGTTAAAATGTTAGTTCAACCTGCAATATTACTAATTTATTCAATTATCTATGTGGTTGTGAAATTTACTCAATCTTCCAATCAACAGGATCTTGGCCACTCTGTTGTAATAAAGCATTGGTTTTGGAAAAATGGCGACATCCGAAAAATCCATTATTCGCGCTATAAGGGGATGGATGGGCCGCTTTTAAAACAAAATGGCGATTGGTATCGATAAGATGCATTTTATTTTGAGCTGAACGACCCCACAACAAAAAAACAATGTTTTTCCTTTGCTCTGATAATTGCTTGATGGCATAATCCGTAAATGTCTCCCATCCGCGTTTTTGGTGCGATTGCGGCTGGCGTGCTCTTACCGTTAATACCGCATTGAGCAGCAACACACCCTGTTTTGTCCATGAGCTTAAATCACCGTGACCAGGAACAGGGATATTCAGATCGTTGTGTAATTCTTTATAGATGTTTTTTAAGGATGGCGGAACCGTAACTCCCCGGTTGACAGAAAAGCAAAACCCGTTGGCCTGGCCCGGACCATGATACGGGTCCTGACCAATAATAACCACTTTCACATCATGAAATGGAACGGCATCAAAAGCAGCAAAAATTCGGCTGCCCGGAGGGAATATCCGGTGGTTTTTTCGTTCTTCAACCAGAAATTCTTTCAAATCCTGAAAATACGTTGATTCAAACTGATTTTGTAAAACTTTTTTCCAACTTTCTTCAATTTGTGGTGATACTTCAGGCATTTTTTTTCATTTTTTTTGAATAAGTCATTACAAAGAAATACATTTGTTGTTACAATAAAAACTGATTCTTAGAGTTAATATAAAAAATTATGAAGAAACTCATTATAACCATTATCGTTGCGTTTTCAATTGCAATAGCTTTCTCGGGATGTCGCTCTGCTGAAAAGTGCCCTGCTTATGGCTCAGCAGAAGAATATCAGATTGACAGGCCATAATCCTATTTAAATCTTCCGGCAGTTTCTTTTAGTGAATTTTACATGCTTTCAGCTGGGTGGGATTATTATGTATCTTAAGTATTTATTTGCGTGAGTATTTATGCAAAGTTGGCAGTTGGGAATGAAAAAATTTCTGGTTTCGAATTAAAGGGTTGCAATCCCTGAAAGGGATGGAAACCCTGACCAAGTTTTCTCAATAAATAAACGAATTAACAAATTAACAAATTAACGAAATGGATTAATAAAAAACCCCGACTGAGAACAGCCAGGGTTAATTGAAAAATACATTCCTGAAATGTACGATTAACGTATAATCAGCTTTCCTGTTTCTGTATCATTTCCAGCTATTGTGCGTACCATATATTGACCGGGCTTTAAGAACCCAATTTCAACTGATGCTGTTTTTCCCTGCGCTGGAGCTTGTGTTTCCAGCACAACTCTTCCTTGCATATCGAGGATACGGATAACGGTTTTTTCATTCATTTCCTCGTTCAATTCAATCGTTACTTTATCAACCGCAGGGTTGGGATACAATGCCAAGTTGTTGCCTTGAGAGTCTGCGTTTCCGGGTTCAATTTCATCTACACCCACAAAGTTACGCGATTTCCACATACCCCTGCCATAGGTAGAGGCAAAGATTATACCGTTGTTTGAAATGCCCTTGTAAGTGCGATATACGGTTTCACCACCCAATTCACCGACAGCCACGGTTTTCGTTTCAGAATCTCTTACTTGCTGACGAATCTGTGTCACAGGTACAGCGCCCATTTCGGCGGCATCAAGCGACCATGTATCGTCTTCGAGCGAAAATATTCCGAACTCAGAACCCACCAATACATGATTGCTATTGTTCATTTCTATCAAAGAACTGAAAACAGGCACATTAGGCAGATTGAACTGGATGTTTTCAAAATTCGGTTCATCAGCAGTAGCGTTAAACGATTCATAAACATAATTTTCATTTCCGTAATTACCGAGCGTAATGATAACGTGGTCATTATCGTTAGGATCAACGCTGACAGAGGTAATCATGCGGTCTTCCATCACAAAAATGGTGTCGTTGGTGATTACAGACTCCGGAGAATCGAACATAGCTGTAGCCGAATCATTAGCCATAGCCACATTATTCATGCGGTAAACCACACCGGTTTCCATACCCACATATACCTGGTTACCGTCTTCTGAAACCTCAATAGCAGAAGGAACCTCATCATCAGCAAACTGTGCAATCTGATACCAAACCGGTTCTACACCATATTTATGAACTTCTGGAGTCATCCATAATTGGGCTTCATTTGAAGATTCTATGGCCACGAACAACCGGGCAGCAACCGGGTCATCTACCAGCACTGAATCGCCACTATTCAAATTAGATTCTAATGTATGCTCAAAAGGATAACCTACGACATTGCTTTGCACAAGCACTTCGTCTCCGGAATTATAACTGGTGTCTTCATCGGCTTTAAAGTAAACTGTTTCCTCATTGTATGGGTTATCAAAAGACTCCCAAAGTTTGAACTGAATAAAGTCAGCTTCATACTCGTTATCTCCGCTGTAACCCATTTCTTCCTTCAGGAAATTCTGGCCAAATGCTGTACCATTATCCTGGCTCCGGAACATCTGCTCCTGCGTGCCTTCTATGGCTTCCAGAGATATGATAATGTTTTCTTCGCTGAGTATGGATTGCTCTACCAGACCGCCTCTTCCCGTGAGTATTGTCTCTGCTGCCTGTTCATCAGCCTGATTCATCGGAAAATACAATATTCCATATTTATTCTCTCCAACCAGTACCTTTTCATCAATACCTACTGAAACAGAATTCAGGCTTGAAATATTTAAAAACTTATTATACGATTTGTATTCTGAATTAGCCGTATTAAATGAAGCGATGCCATATTCCGAGGCTACAAAAAACTTATTCGGCGTGGTAAAATAAAATGAGTGAATATTAAAGGGCAAAGTAGATGTTGCAATACCAAAAGGTTTCTCCCAGGCATAATATCCATCATCGCCAGGATTAACACCTCTGTATACATAAGTACCACCAACGAAAACTTCATTTTCATCATTGGGATCTACGGCGATTGCACCAGATTCTGTTCCTGTGCCAATATCTTCTTCTGGTGGTGTTTCAAACGGATTAAACAAATCGCTTCCGCCAGGGCCAACCACATCCCATTCAATTCCAATATTGTCAGACTTATATACCCCTTCCAATAAACCATCGCTATCAATAACCAAGGCATATACAACCTGAGGATTTGAAGGCGCTGCTGCAAACTTTATTTTTTCTTCACCGGAAGGAAGCAATGAATCAGCCGTTCCTGAAATCATATTAAAGCCATCAACCGCCCCTTCAGAATGGTATGCTTCACCATCAACAAAAGTATAAATCACACCCTCTTCTGAAACTTCCACATCACAAGAAAAGCCATCGATATCCTCTTCCGGGGTGCTTGCCTCTGTCCACGAAGAGCCATCATCTGTAGACACCATCAAACCGTCATTAGTAGCTACGTATAGAGTACCGTCATCTACAACAATCTTTTGTGTATAGCTCCAGGGCGCATCTGAATTTTTGAAATCAGGTTCTGTTGCAGATAGTAAAGTGAAATCCTCACCATTATCAGATTTAAACAATCCCTGACCTATAAAACGGTCTTTGATTCCTGTGGAGGCATAAATTGTTCCATCTTCTGCCTGAGCAAATGAAGAAACAAAAAGATTCATGGTGTTTTGGTTAATTTTGTTCCATATAAGGCCACCATTGGTAGTTTTCCAAATTCCTCCCGTAAATGCTCCCGCATACATTGTATTTCCGCTTTCATCCTGATTGTCGATGAGTACGGCTGATACAAAACCACCAAAGTTATCCGGGCCTCCCTCAACCCAATCCAAATTTAGCGCCCGACTTGCAGACATATTGGCCATTTGTTCTCGGGCCTTTAAAACATCCTCAGGATTTATCGTTCCGGTTTCCTGATTAACGCGTGCTTTTTGCAGGTAAGACATTTTTCCAGGACTCCCTGCTTGCTGGGCATGAGCAGTGATTGCTATGCCGGAAAAGACTGCTAAAAGACTTAATAGTAGATTTTTACCTTTCATATAAATTGCGTATTAATAATTATTTTGTCGTTTTCTATTGTTCCGAACTGAAAGCAAATGTAGATTTTAATCTGAAAATATCCAAAGTTACTAAATAATTTCATCAGATCAACCCTGCCAATTTGTTTGTACCGCTTCTTAATTCTGACAATCTGCTTGTAGGATTGGTTGCGCTTCATAGCTAATTTTTAGGTGAATAGTAAAAAAGTTATGAGCCTGTTTTTAAAAATTCATTGTTAATATTTCTGTTAATATTTTTCATTTCATACTTTTGTATTTTAACAAACTGTAAAAATATGAAAAACATCCTACTTTTGACTCTTGTGACAGCATTGCTGACAAGTTTTTCCGCTTATGCGCAAAATGACAGCACCTATCAATTTAAAACTTTGATTGAAACAGAAACCACTCCAGTTAAAGACCAGCACAGGTCTGGAACATGCTGGGCTTTTGCTGCTGCCTCTTTTATTGAAAGCGAAATGCTACGCATGGGCCATCCCGAAACCGATATTTCTGAAATGTATTTTGTAAGAGATGCTTATCGCGATAAAGCAATTAATTACGTCCAGATGCACGGCAACGTTGGCTTCAGCCCCGGCGGTCAGGCTCATGATGTAATGCACACTATCCGGAAACACGGTATGGTAACGGAAGAAATCTATCCTGGCCTGAATTACGGCCTGGATAAACACAATCACAGCGGTTTGCACGCACTTCTGGCAAGCCAGGTGAAGGTCTTTGCCGCCAGCAAAGCCGGCAAATTACACCCTGAATGGCTGGAGATCATCAACGCCACGCTGGACAGCTATCTGGGAGAAATGCCTCAGGAAATAGTTTTTGATGATGAAAAGATTACACCCGTCGCCTTTGCAGAAAAAGTGGGTATCGATCCGGATAACTACATCGAACTGACTTCTTATACACATCATCCCTTTTACGAGCCATTCAGACTGGAAGTACCAGACAACTGGACACATGACGATTATTACAATGTACCTCTAAAAGATCTGATGGAGATCATAAATCATGCTTTTGAACAAGGATACAGCATTTGCTGGGATGGTGATGTGAGTGAAAAAGGATTCTCGCATAATCACGGCGTTGCCATAGTACCTGAGGCTAAACTTGAGGACGCCTCGGGGACAGAAAAAGATAAATGGAGCGATTTGACGGAAAAGGAAAAGAAAAAGAAAATGTACAGCTTTGAAAAGCCGGTACCGGAAAAAACGATCAATCCAAAAGACCGTCAGAAGGCATTTGCGCTGCATCAAGCTACAGATGATCACCTGATGCATCTGACAGGGGTTGTCGAAGACCAAGACGGCACAAAGTATTACGTTACTAAAAATTCATGGAATGATAACAGTAATGATATGGGTGGCTATTTGAATATGTCTGAATCTTATGTCCGGCTTAACACAATCGCCATTATGGTTCATAAAGATGCCATTCCAAAACCGATTAGAAAAAAACTAAAGCTGAAATAAGTTCATTGAATCCAGTTTAATACGTTCGTAAGTTATTAGGTCTGTAAGTTAATAGTATGAAAATCAGTTACATGAATTTAAATGTAATATTTTATAAGATTCAGATAAACAATACATTACACAGTTTATTAAAATGGTGAATGTGTTTTAGACCAAACTCATCATTAATAATCCTACAACTTTGGAGGAGTATACTGGCATTTACTCTTCAACAAAAGTTTGATACAACATTCGGTCTTTTTCATCAAAAAGAGCATAGTTGTATCCGGGTGTGATTTTATGAAAAAGCATGTTATCGATAAAATATTTCCAAGCTACCGGAATCCACTGATTGTCATGCTCAACATGCAGAAATACTCTGCTGAAATCATGACGATTCGGCAACCTTTCACGCGGAATTTGCAGTGAGACTGTTTTATTATATTCATGCGTCACATCACGGTATTTTCCGTCTCGCAAGTGATGATATTTCAGATTTAGAAAAGGCACATTTTCCGGCAACGGCTCATTGTAAGTGTGGTACGTTCTTCGGAACACTTTTGGAAAGCGCGCTGATGTATCAAGCTGCTGATTATAAGGTACAAACTGCCTTTTACTGCCATCCGGGGCAAATGCCTGCACCCAATATGTTGGCTGCTTACGACTTTCTAGTGGAAGCGGGCAGAAATCAATTGTTGCGGCAATGTTATGGCTTCTAAAAGCCGCTACTAACAGCGCTGCCATATCCTCAGTGCGTCCTTTTCTATCATGCTTCATCTCAGGCCATCCAGGGTCTGTAGGGTTTTCTGTGTAACGCGCATCCCAGGTTAAAAAACCATCCAGTTCTGCATAAATTCTGCCTGCTGCTTCAAAAGGGTCATGAGTATCTAAATGAAAGTCACGCAGCAAGGTATCCTGTACTATGCTGTCCCAATTATCATGCGGACCGCAATGCTGCCGGTAGGGAAGTATTTTCTCCGTAAACATTTCAAACGAATACTGATGATACCACTTGTTGTCTCTCCAATCATGATAACGTCTGTTAACGTGTGAAATAAGAAACGGAGAAGTGGTTATATAAACATCCCTGCCAAAGTAATGCCTTTCAAAATGGAGTTGGCCATATACTTTCGCCAGCGAATCTTTCAAAGCTATCAGGCTGTCATAAGATGATGTATGACGTATGTTGTAATCTATCAGATTTCCGATGCTATCCTGCAAAAGAAAGGTTTTATAACCTTCTCCTCGCATGCCGGCAATCAAGTAAAACAAGCTTTCTAACTGAAGGCTGTCTTCGGGATGACGAAATTCAACCACCGCTTCCATAAACTCAATGCTATTTCTGCCGGCGGATTCTATGGTTTCTCTGACTTCACCTGGAATCAGCGGATAATTCTTATCCTCACAGCCTGAGAAGACCAAAAAAAATATTACAACAACCGAGAATACATTTTTCATTCATACGGAATTCAGGTGTATTTTTTCACAACCAAAAATAGCAAAACCTTAGAAATAATGGTACAAAATAGCAATGTGACTTAACTATATATGATAAACACATCAAATAACCTCCACAGCCTCTTGCTCTATCCATCCCACACTGCCGTTGTCAGTGTTTATTTCATACCATTTGCCGACTTTGTCGAGGATGTATACTTTAGTTCCTTCATGAAGCACAAAGAGATCTACACTACTTTTATCAGGAGATGATTTTACAGTAACGGCTGGATTAAATACTACAGCAGCCTTGTCCTTTACCCGGTTGTTATGTTGCTTTAGGGCAAATATCAATGAAAATACGGTTATGATGAGCGCCAGCAAACCCGCATAAAATCCTGACTTTCTCAGGAATAAAGACCCTGCAAAAAAGAAGAGTCCTGCTCCGGCAAGCATTATGATAAATGCTGTTAAAGTCACAACAGCCCATTCATCAGCAGAAGCTGAATTTATAAGGCTCTGCCACCAGCGCTCATAAAATAATTTGGGTACTTTTTCGATTTTATCAATTGTAAGCTCGCTTGCCATAGCCAGGTTTTGTCTTATATCAGGGTTTCCGGGATCCAATTTCAATGCCCGTTCATAAAAAAGGATGGCACGCGGGATATCATCCAACTTGAAATAGCTGTTAGCCAGATTGTAATAAAGTGGGGCCGAGTGGTAATCCATCTGGTAAACAGAATCATAAAGCTCACTAGCCTCAAAATAATCACCTCGCTGATACGCGGCATTGGCCGAATCCGCTATGGTTTCCGGACTCTGCGCCAAGGCAGGTGGCAAGAGCCATCCAAACAATAATACAAATATGATTATCTGATATCTCATAAGCTATTTCAATTGCTTTTCTGTTTGGACAATAACTTTTTTGGCCTGGTTATAAAGATCTTCCATCTTTTTGTTTTTGTCACCTGGTGCAAACCTGGCATACTCACATGCTTCGAGTGTTTGCGTAAAGGCATCTATCAATTCACTGCTAATGGATTTTTTTGTAAGCTTATCGCGAACGGCATCCAGCGAAAGCTGGGCCAGTGGAATATCAAACTTATAGGAAAGATATCCCCAAATAGCCTCCGATAATTCTTCATAAAACGCTTCTGTCTGTTGCTTTTTGAGAAAATTCTCAGATCGCTTCAAGCGTTTTTTAGCAATTTTAGTGGCTTTCTTCTCTTTCTGCAAACTAATATTACGGGCATTTTTCCTGGAAACTGCGAGAATCAGAGCAAAAATGATAAAAATCATCAAAGGTATAATCAGCCACAGGTAAAAGTTCATGTTGCCAAAAAAATAGGCGCCCACCGGCTGCAGCTTCATGTCGCCGGTATGGATATAACGGATATCCTCACCCAGGTATTGAATATCCCGTTTTTCACCCGATCTTACGGTTAATCCTTGTGAAGCCTTGTCATCTCCCTTGTTCACAGTAATATCATATTCAGGCGTAGTATACGATTTGTAAGTTTCACTTTTCGGATCAAAGTATGAAAACTCAAACGGGCCAATCTTATAGTTTCCTGCTACCCTCGGTATGATCAAATACTTAAAGGTTTTATTGCCTGATACGCCGGAAGCGGTTGTTTCAATATTGTTTGAAACCTCCGGATCATATACTTCAAAATCAGATGAAACCCGGATATTCGGATCATCAATGAGTTTGATATTTCCCTGGCCGTTGACTTTTAATGTGAGGTTTATGGCATCGTTTACCAAAACCTCTTTTTTATCAATTTCAGATTCTATGCTGAAATCCCCCACTGCACCACTGTATGAAACTGGTTTCCCGGCCTGGGGAACCGGTTTAACATCCAGTTTAATTTCGTTGGATTTAAGGTTTCTTCTCACCGTTCTGCCTCCAAAAAATGAATCATCAAAAAACCTATCGAATGGATCGCGACTGCGTCTTGAATCATCGCGGATTCGTGCCAGAATTTGAAATTCCATCGGCTTGGTGGTAATCTCACCACTTTTTTGCGGAAATACCGCTTCTTTATGAATTTCAGCTACTTTATACTGCTTTCCATTTACAGTTTCCGTATACTGTTTAGCCTGGCCGTTGCCTTCAATATTCTGCGACCAGCACCCCGGATAGGAAGGACTTTGCGAAATCCCGTAGTCGGTAATGCTTACCCGGTAATAAAGCTTATAGGTAATCAAAACCTGCTCACCTATGTAAGGATTGGAATTATTTGCTTCGGCACGCAGGAAGGCATACTCTTCATCAGCTTTAGGACTTTTTTGCTGTGACGAAGATTGCCGGCGTGATGACCCGCTTTGTGAGCTTCCGCTACCCTGTTCTACAATTACCTGTAATGGTTCGGTTTTGTATTGTTTTCCATTAACTTTAACCGAAGCGCTTCCAATCGCATATTCACCCTTTTCAGTAGCCTGAAGAGTGTAGTGGTATTCATAACTTACTGAGCGGGTTACTTTGCCGTTGATAATTTGCATGCTTGATCGTGAAGAACGGTTAGGGCCGGAAAGCACTCTAAAACCATCAAAATCCGGGGGTGTAAAATTCTCTCCCTCAGCATTCAGGCTGAACTTAATTCGGAAACGCTCACCCTCTTTCACCGGACTCTTGGTATCGGCCTCAAAAGAGACATCCTGTGCTGCCAATGACAACACCCAAAATATCAATGTGGTAATTAAAAGTGCTTTTTTCATGATTTAATTACTGATTACCAATCTTTTTCGGTTTCCACTTTTTCGCCTTTTGCCTTAATTCGCTTGAGCTTTTTCAGCGTTTCCTGTTCATTGTTTTTTAAGGCTTCCAGCATACGTTTTGCCTCTTCCCCGGATATCTCTTGGGTTTTCGGCTGCTGCTGTTGTTTATCCTGTTGATTTTCTTTTTCCTGCTGATTTTTCTGGTTCTTATCGTTTCTCTTCTGATTATCCTGTTGTTGATCCTGATTCTGATCTTGTTGTTGATCCTGATTTTGATCTTGCTGTTGATCCTGGTCTTGATCTTGCTGTTGATCCTGGTCTTGATCTTGTTGTTGATCCTGATTTTGATCTTGCTGCTTATCCTGGTTCTGCTGTTCCTGTTGTTTTAGTTTCTCCAGCGCATAAGTCAGATTGTATTTTGTATCCAGGTCATCAGGCTTAAGCCGTAAAGCCTCCTTATAGGCTTCTATTGCTTCCTTGTAGGCTTTTGACTGCGTCAGGCTGTTTCCCAGGTTGTGCCATACGGCAGCTTTATCATTAGATTCAAAATCCTCAACGGTTAAATTCTCAAAAATACTGGCAGCTTCCTGATATTTTTCCTGTTCATAAAGCGCATCAGCGCGGTTGAATTTGCCTTTTATAAAGGCAGAATCGGTTTCCAGGGCTTTCAGATAACTGGTTTCAGCTTTGGAATATTCCTGGTTATCAAAAAGCTTATTTCCCTCACGGACATACTTTTGCGGGTTTTGTGCCTGCAAGTGCGCTATCATAAAGCACATGATTCCAAAGCCGAATATTATCCTTACTATTCTGTTAATCATTGCCTTCCTCCTTTCTGAAAAGGTTTAACCTGCCGGCAAAACGACTCTTCCGGTTTACCAGCAACAATTCTGCAATAAGCAGAACGATAGCAAGCGCTAAAAAGTATTGAAAGCGGTCTTCATAATCCGCATAAACTTTGCTCTCGAACTTTTGCTTTTCCATGCGATTGATCTCATCAAAAATCGTCTGCAACCCGGCACGCGCATTGTTTGCTCTGACATAAGAGCCGTTGCCACGAGATGCAATCTGGCTCAGTAAGTCCTCGTTAAGCTGGGTCATTACCGTGTTGCCTTCATTATCTTTCTTAAAGCCTGCACGACGTCCGTTTTGCATTATTGGAATGGGCACCCCTTCCGGCAATCCCATGCCAATGGTATGAACTGTAATGCCGCTTTCAGCAGCTTCTTCTGCTTTCTCAAGTGCATGCTTATCATGGGTTTCACCATCAGTGATAACAATTATGCTTTTGCTGTGCTCCTTATCATCAAACGATTCCATAGCCAGTTCTATAGCGCTCCCAATCGAGGTGCCCTGCGTGGGAACCATATCGCTGCTAAGGGTTGACAAATACATTTTGGCGGCGGAATAATCCGTTGTAATGGGCAACTGTGTATATGACTTACCAGCAAAAACGATAATTCCGATACGGTCTCCCGAAAGTTCATCTATCAACCTGGATATCGACTGCCGTGAACGATCTAAGCGACTGGGCTTTATATCTGTCGCATCCATACTTCTACTCACATCTATCGCTATCATCAAATCAATCCCTTTTCTGTCAGCCTCTTTTAGCTTAGAACCAATTTGCGGATTTACGACAGCCATTGTAAGAAAGGCCACCCCAAGCAAAAACAGGATAAACTTCAGCTTTGGCCTGAAAAACGACAACTGTTTTGCCGTAATACCAAAAACCGAAAAATCACCATAGGTTTTCAGCGCTTTCCGTTGCCACCTGGCCGAAAAGACAAACAACACCAACATAATGGCCAAAAACCAAAACAAGTGCATCCACTCCGCATTATCTAATCTATACATATCCATAACCTAAGGTATCGTTTTAAGTATGGTGTTCCTCAAAAGAAATTCCAAAGCTAATAAGCCAAAAGCCAAAAGCAATAAGGGCAAAAACTCTTCTGCTTTTTCCTGAAATTCGGTAACATCAATTTTAGAACGCTCCAGCCGGTCAATTTCCTGATAAACCTCCTGAAGTTTATCCTTATCAGTTGCCCTGAAATACTGCCCTCCGGTCATATCCGCCATTTCCTGCAAAAGCGCTTCATCTATCTCCACTTCCATTTGCTGATATCTTGTACCGAACATCCCCTGAACGGGATAAGGCGCTGTGCCGCGCGATCCTACACCTACCGTATATACCCTGATACCATGCAGTTGAGCAATTTCAGCAGCCGACCGCGGGTCAAGACTTCCTTTGTTGTTTACACCGTCGGTAAGTAAAATAATAATCTTGCTAACCGACTTACTGTCTTTTAACCTGTTTACTGAAGTAGCCAGCCCATCGCCAATGGCGGTACCATCTTCAATCATCCCACTTTCAATATCTTCCATCAGATTGTAAATTACCCGGTGGTCCGTTGTTAAAGGGCATTGTGTAAATGATTCTCCGCTGAAAACCACAAGCCCGATGCGGTCGTTGGGTCTACCTTCCACAAAATCCCACGCTAACTCTTTCGCTGCCTCCAGCCTGTTAGGCTTAAAATCTTCAGCCAGCATGCTGCTTGAGATATCCAGTGTCATTACAACATCAATACCCTTTATATCTACATTTCGTTGCTTGGTGCTGGATTGGGGCCTAGCAAACGCTGTAATCATCAGCGCAAGCGCAAGCATTCTTAACACAAAAGGTACATGCCGGAGCTTCACACGCCAGTTTTGCTTTACCTTTTCCAGCCAGCTCAAATCAGATATCCGCAGCGCCGCATTATAGCTTTTGTGTTTTCTGACATACCAAATCACAAGTAAAGGTATCAGCAACAACAGATAAAGAAAATAAGGATTGGCAAATTCAATGTTATACCACATGCTGCCCTCCTTTCTCTTTAGACGGCTCTTCCCGGGGTGCGGTTTCCTTCACAAAAGCAATGGCATCCTGCAGGGCTTTATCATTTTCTGCGGGCAGAGGTTCAAGTTTAGCAAACTTAGCCAGGTCAGAAACCTCAAACAAACCAGATAAAGTGCTTGACAGCTCTTTTGACAGACCGGCACTTTTTAAATCATCCATTATATCACCTGAAACCGATTCCACCGCAGGAATCTCAAAACGCCGCTCAATATAATAGCGGACAATGTAAGACAGCTTGGTATAATACGCTTTAATGTGCCCTTGCTGCCACAATTTTTTCTGCTTCAACTCTTTCAGCGCTTTCAATGCTTCTGTATGAGCCGGTTCACGTGGCTTTTGTTTCACCGGAATCACCGGTTTATGGGCTTTAAGGCGTTTTATAATGTACCATGTAAGCAAGGCAAGTAAAACAAGAGCTACGGCCCCAAGCAGCCAGGGAAGGATTTCTGCAAATGTAAGTGGCGCACTCATAGGGCCTTTTATAGCACGGATGGGTTGTGTGGTGTCTACCTCTACCGGACGCACATGCAGGAGCAAAGGTTCTGTTTTTGTATTTTTTTCCTTTCCGTTATCGCGATAAGCAAATGATACCGGTGGAATAGCCAGGTATCCGGTATCGAAAGAAGTGATGCGTAATTTCTGTTGCAACTTATAGCCGCCTTCGTCTGAGGGCAGGGAATCCAGATCAGACTGGCTCAAAATTTCAATCTTATCGGTAAGGGTATCCTCGCGATAGGGCCATTGAGCCTTTACACTATCAGGCGCGGTAAACTCCAGGTAAAAAGAAATCTGGTCGCCAATATAGATTTTCGTACTATCAAGACGTGCTACAGCTTCCTGGGCTGAGAGCGAACCGCTGAGCCAGAAAAGCAACACGAATATACCGCTGTATAATATTTTCTTCATATTAGAACCTCGACTCCCGGATTTTGAACATTTTAACCAACGGCGGAACATAATCGCGGTCTGTTCTGATCCAGGCTGTGTCTACTTTGCTTTTGGCAAACAACGTTTTGAGCTCCGCATTCTTTTGCTTCCACCAAATCATCATTTCTTTGCGATAAGCCTGGCTAGAAGTGTCTATCCACACTGTTTTATCTTGTTCTTTGTCATAGAACTGAACCAACCCCACCGGCGGTATTTCCGTTTCACGGACATCGTAGATGCGTATCGCGCATAAATCATGCTTGCGACTGGCAATCCTCAATGCACTTTCAAAACCGGAATCCAGAAAATCTGACAAAACAAAGGTAGTCGCCCGCTTTTTAACCACATTGGTAAAATAGCGCAGTGCTTCCGCAATGTTGGTTTGCTGACTTTCAGGTTTAAAATCAACCAATTCCCTTATGATTCTCAAAATATGTGTTGTTCCCTTTTTAGGAGGAATAAACTTTTCCACTTTATCGCTGAAAAATATCACCCCTACCTTATCATTATTCTGAATTGCCGAAAAAGAGAGAACGGCAGCTATTTCAGTAATCATATCCTCTTTGAGCTGCTGTTTCGTTCCAAACTCATTAGAGCCAGACACGTCGATAAGCAGCATAACCGTCTGCTCCCGTTCTTCTTCAAACACTTTTACAAAAGGATGATTGAACCGTGCTGTAACATTCCAGTCGATATTTCGGATATCATCGCCATACTGGTATTCCCTGACTTCACTAAAGGTCATACCCCGTCCCTTAAACGCTGAGTGATATTGTCCTGAAAAAATTTGTCTTGACAATCCACGCGTTTTTATTTCAATCTTTC
>CAYXJS010000033.1:0-21625 GCA_964465045.1 uncultured Bacteroidales bacterium
CGTATTCTTCTACTCCAACACAACCACTAAATGTAAAAACCGCCATAATGCTGTCGTTAGAAACACATCCAAACTCACTTATTGCCGATACTTCATAATGTTGCATATCCATAGAAATACCCGAAGTGCTAATTACAATTTCCGGAGAGGTAGCTCCGTTTGACCAAATAAAATCATAACTATGTTCTGATGCCGCCAAAGTAACCGTATCATATACACACAAAGAAATGGTTCCTTCCTCAATCGTGTATCCTTCTGCCTGGACACCTATCTCAGGATTTTCATGCACAATCACCTTGCAGCTCTTAGAATCTATAAAATAATCATCTTCCGTTACAAAATAATAATCGGTAGTTGCCGAAGGCGAAACCATCATTTGCTGTTCTGCTAATAACAAATTGCCCTCTTCATCCTCCCAATATGTTTCAGCATCTCCGATATTACCGGTATAGCTACCCTGGAGCAACACACTATCGCCGAAACAGATCTCAGGGTTTCCCGGTGTAACAGAAACTGACAATGTATTGGTTTCAATTGTAACCGCAACTTCATGCGTTTCGGATTCACAACCCCATGCATCACTTACTTCAACATTAAAATCCGTGTTTTCATATAATGCTGTTGTCACAGGCTCCGCAACATTATTATCAATCAGATAATCTTCCGGAGACCAGGCATATTCATAGGGAGGCGTTCCCTCTGCGGCATAAGCTTCGAGCTGCAAACTATTCCCGTAAACGATAGAAGTATCATTCATCACATCAAGATGCGGATTCTCTTTTACATCAATCGTAATGCTCTGTTCTGTTGTATTGTATCCATCATCTAAAACCACATGATACGTAGTTTCTACCTCAGGGGCCACTACCGGATTGGGCAGGGTTGAACTAAAACCACCCGGTTCGCTGCTCCATGCAAAATCATAATCTCCTGAACCTCCGCTTCCATAAGCTGTTAGCTGCACCTGCTCGTCATAGCAAACATAGTCTTCCGAAGCATTCACAGTAACACTCAGCGGTCCGCCCGTAACTGTCACGACGACTTCATCAGAGCCAACACAGCCGGTTTCTGACTCTTCCAGGGTTAAAGAAAAGGCCTGCGTATTTTCCAATTGTAAGGTATAGGGTTCCCATTCATCAGCAGACTCCAGAAGTTCTTCCGGTTGCCAAGTTACATCATAATTATTCTCATCTCCTTCTACCGTACCAATCAATTGCGTACTGGTTCCATAAGATATACTTTGGTCCTGGCCTGCATCTGCGGCAGGAAGCTCATGAACAACTATCAGTTTCTGGTCTGTAGTAAAATTATAACCATCATCTACTTCAAGGATATAAGTAGTATTTTCTGAAGGCGACACTTCCGGATTTGGAGAAGTGGATTCAAATCCCGGCGGATCGGAAGTCCAGTAATATTCATAAGAACCTGATCCTCCTAAAGCCTCCGCCTGCAATGTAATTTGCTCACCCTGACAGATCTCCTCTTCAGAAATAATCTGAGCAGATAACGGGTCTCCTTCTACAATTACCGTCGTCTGATCTGAATCAGAACATCCATATTCAGCGTGCGTAGCCATCAGAGCAAAAGTAGTAGTCTCTTCAAGGTTTACTGTCTGTGGTTCAAGGATCGTAGGATCCTCCAACAATTCTTCCGGCTGCCATGAAAAAGTGAAATTGCTCTCATCGCCCTCCACTTCACCATGCAAGGTAGTATTCATGCCAAAGGAAATGGTTTGGTCTTCTCCCGCATCCACTACAGGTGATTGAGCCACCACGACTTCTGTTTCTGAAGGGTCGCTTTCTATGCCGCCCAGCTCAATAACCACTTCATAGGTTCCGCTATGATCAGGAGTAGCATTTTGAATTTGCGGATTTTGTTCGGTAGAACTGAAACCCTGAGGACCCGTCCAGAAATATGAAGCTCCTTCTACATCCGCTGCCGTGAGCTCTAACGTTTCTCCCTCACAAACCGGACTATTGGAACCGGATTGTGGCGGCACGATACTGCAATCGGTAGTGGCCTCTCCTCCAGTTTGAAAAAAGTTGATGTTACAGGGCTCATCAGAATAGTTCGTAATCATGATGATATAGTATTCACCTGTTTCTGAATCCGGAACCGTACACGTTTCCGTAGGATCGGTAGAATAAGAGCAATCAACAATTTTATCGCCTGTCAAATCATCCACACAAGGATCAAAGGGATCATCAAAAGGGCCCCAGCAAATGAAGTCAATATCTTTTTCGGGCGTGGAATTCATCTCAAGAATCAAATCCCCGGGGTCATCAATCTGCATATGATACCATACCGGATTGGGTTGTGTTAGAAGGCACCCGTAATCAGGGCCTTGTTCTGCATCGCCTGCTCCAACAGAAGCGGGAAAAACATAATTGGTTCCTGTGCAAAAGGGATCAGAATCAATACAGTTTGCACTTTGTGCATGCAAACCATTTCCGGTCAGCATCAACATAATTGCAGCAAAGGAATTTAAGAAATGAGAATAAAAATGCTTCATAAGAAAGTATTTTAGTAATCCATGGTCTTTTACCGGCATTAAACCGGTAAACTTACGAAGATTCTTCAATAATCTCAAACCCTAACCGGGCTAATTCCTTCCAAAAGCGAGGATAGGATTTTTTGACAACACCCGGATTCTCGATGACAACTTCTCCGGTTTTTACGGCTATAATGGCCATGGCCATAGCCATGCGATGATCATCATAAGTGGATATTGTATGGCAGCTATTAATAAGTTTTTGCGGCAAAATTTCTGCTTCATTAACGGATTTTCGCATCCTAACACCGAATTTCTTCAATTCAGTCTGCATGGCAGTTAAGCGGTCGGTTTCCTTTAACCTCAGGGTTTTCAGGCCTGTAAGGCGAACATGAATACCTTTAACGGCAGCAAGCGCCAAAAAGGTTTGAGCCAGATCAGGACTCAACAAAAAGTCTTCGGAGAAAAAGGGACTATGCGGAATGGCAACTTTTTCAAGATATGCACCGGATTCAGTAAATGTTGTGTTTATACCGAAAGGTTTCATCCATTGATGAAGGATGGAGTCCCCCTGCACGCTGTTTTCAGGTAAATGCTTAATATGCAACCATCCGTCTTCAGCTACTGACAACATACCGTAGCAATAAGAGGCTGCAGACCAGTCGGGCTCTGCAAATAAAGATTCCGGAGGCTGGTAGTTGTGGGGTTCAATCACAATTTGGTTTTTAGAAAGGGTCACTTTTGCGCCGCACTGTTGCATGATCTTCTCAGTCATAAGAACATAAGAGAGTGACACGGGATCGCCGGAAAGCTCAATATGCAACCCTTCGGGAAAAGCCGGAGCAATAAGCATTAACGCTGTAATAAATTGACTGCTGATATCCGAACTAACCTCAACGTAGCTCTTTTGAGGTTTTACACCGCGAATTCTCAGAGGCGGATATCCATCATGTTCCAGGTACCGGATATCAGCACCCAAATCTTTTAATGCCGCCACAAGCGGAGCTACAGGCCGCTGATGCATTCGTTCCGTACCCTTTAGAATGTAGTCCTGACCTTCCTGAAAAGCCAGGAAAGCTGTTAAAAAACGCATATTTGTCCCGGCAGGCCCTACATCTATGGTAACCCCAGATGATTTTGATTGCTGAATACGTTGCAGGTTGCAGTATAAATTTTGAGTATCCTGCGCATCAGACAAATTATCTATTGAAAAAGATTTTTGACTTACAGCCCTGATTATCAGCAACCGGTTAGAAATGCTTTTCGAGGCAGGCAACTCCGGCTCTCCGGTAAGGCATTGCTTATTCCATCTTACAATCATCATAGATTATTGTATTCTAAAAGCGCTCTGTTAACTGTATATATATCGATTTCCACATCATATACTGGTTTCCCGGGATTTTCTATCAATGCGAAGTTAACCTTACCATCCTTGTTTTTCTTGTCTTGCTTCATTAGAAAAATCAACTCATTGAAACTATGTTCTGAAAGTTCAGGTAAGAAAAAATGCTTTTTTATTCCCTTGATAATCTTCTTTGTTTTCGCAATGGGTAAGCCAAGTTGATACTGACTGAGAAAGGTTTCCACAACCATGCCACAGGCTACAGCCTCTCCGTGCAAAAGCGGGTTTTGGCTGCCTAAAAACCAGGATTCAAACGCATGCCCGGCCGTGTGTCCGAAATTCAAGACCTTTCTGAGTCCCTTTTCTTGTGGATCTTTAGTTACGATTTGGTTTTTGATTTCAACAGAATGCCTGATGGTATCAGATAAAACCTCATAGCTCCACTCGTCTTGTTTCATGTCTTTAAGACGGTCAAAATAAGCTTCGTCAGCAATTAATCCGTGTTTAAGCATTTCAGCCAGGCCGGCACGAAATTCACGAGGCGGAAGTGTGTCTATAAACGGTGGATAAATGAACACTCCGGAAGGCTCAGCAAACAGCCCTATCTGGTTTTTATATCCGTTAAAATCAATTCCGGTTTTTCCGCCTGCAGAAGCATCTACCATGGCAAGCAACGTAGTGGGAACCTGTATAAACCGTATACCTCTTTTGTAAGTTGCGGCTGCAAAACCTCCCATATCGCATAAAACTCCTCCGCCAAGGTTTATAACCAGCGCATGGCGGTCGGCATGATGTTGTGTAAGCTTTTCCCAGAGCAAAGAAACCGTGTTAATGTGCTTGTTTTGCTCCCCGCTTTTGGTTTCCACTTCAATGATACGGCTATGCCTTTCGGGAAGATTCTGTCTAAAAACCGGCAAACAATGCCGATTCGTATTCTCATCCGTGAAAACAAAAATCCGGGAAACGTAATTATTATTCAACCAATTATTTAAATCATGAAAGATAACTCCAATCGCTACTTCATAATTCCCTGCTGAGATAGTGTAGGTCATATCGGTTTATTTCTGAAACGCAGCGATGAGCAAGTCTATATCCTGAAAACTATAATTAAATTTTGTGGCAATATTTTTATCAGTGATAATGCCTTTGTAAAGATATACGCCATTCCGCAATCCGGTTTTCATTTTAAGCACTGCATCAACGCCACCGCTTTCACTGATTTCGAGCAAAATCGGGGCGAAAAAATTACTTAGCGCCACGGAGGCCGTCCGGGGGGCTTTTGCCGGAATATTGGGGACGCAATAATGTGTAACGTTATATTTCTGAAAAACCGGTTCCTGATGGGATGTAGGCTCGGAGGTTTCACATACGCCGCCATGATCAATACTCACATCAATAATTACCGCTCCGTTTTTCATATGTTGCACCATCTCTTCAGACACTACTACGGGCGTTCTGCCGTTAACAGGCCGGAGGGCTCCAATCACCACATCCGCATCTTTTATGGCTTCGGCCAGCCTTCGCGGCTGAATGACGGAAGTATAAATCCGTTGACTTTGAAGCTCCTGCACTCTTCTTAACCGTGATATAGAGTTATCAAAAACCTTCACCTGGGCTCCCATTCCCAGGGCCATATAGGTAGCAAATTCACCAACCGTCCCAGCTCCTAAAATGACAACCGAAGTAGGTTTAATCCCCGAAAAACCTCCCAGAATACTGCCTCGTCCGTGCTCCACAGAACTCAAATACTCTGCAGCCAGCAAAATAGCTATATTTCCGGCTATTTCACTCATAGAACGTATAACCGGATAAGTACCCGTGTGGTCTTGAATTTTCTCAAAAGCAAAGGCCGTGACCTTTTTAGCCATCAGTTTGCTGTAAAACTGTCTGCTGCGTCCGCGCCAATGCAGGGATGAAATAATTACCTTCCGGGATCCCAGAAAATCAAGCTCCTCTTCTGTTGGCGGAGCAACTTTTAAAATAATATCAGCAGCATATACCTCTTCCGCGCTATATTTAATTGTCGCTCCGGCTTCACTATATTCCTTGTCGGAAAAAGAGGCTTTATCGCCTGCTTTGTGCTCTACCATAACCTCATGACCACTGGCGGTGAGCAATTCCACCGCTTCAGGTATTAAAACTACCCGGTTCTCATAAGGTGCGCGTTCACGCGGAATACCAATTTTTAGCTGACATCCCGAAACCCGGCTCTCCAGCATCTCCTCCTGCGGAAAATATCCGTGAGCGGCTGAATATTGTGCGTAATTATTTTGTTGTTCTGACCCCATAGCAGGTTGTTTTTATTGCGTTAACTCAGCTTCCAGCTTCCGAATACCATCCTCTTTTTCTGTAAGCGTTACTCTTACATACCGTTCCGGTAAAAGCGATTCCACTTTTTCAGGCCATTCTATGAGGCAATAATCTCCACTGTATAAATACTCCTCAAACCCAATGTCGGCTGCCTCAGAGACCTTTTCAATACGATAAAAATCAAAATGGAAAACCGATAATCCTTGCTCAGTAAGATATTCATTTATTAAGGCAAATGTAGGACTTGTTACTATATCCATAACCTCAAGTTCATGACATAAAATCTTAATAAAAGTTGTTTTCCCGACGCCCATTTTCCCGTAAAAAGCAAAAACCCTATCGTGCGGAAAACTTTTCAGTAATTTCTCCGCCGCCGCCGGCAAATCATAAGTTTCCTTAATATCCAGTTTCATGATTTACTTCGTTCTCAATTCAACATAAGGTATTAACATTTCTTCCAGTGAAATTCCTCCATGTTGAAAAGTATTTTTATAATACTTCGCGTAATAATTAAAATTATTCGGATAGGCAAAGAAATCATTTTTCCTACAAAAAGCAAAGGAGGAGCTCAGGCTATGCCGGGGTAAGAAGATATCTTCAGGGTCTCTGACATCAAAAACCTCTTTTTTATTAAAATTGAGACTGCGACCAATTTTGTATCGCAGGTTGGTATTGGTGGCACGGTCGCCCACAATCTTCACCGGGTTTTGTACTTTCACCGAACCATGATCGGTTGTCAGGATGACTTTTACATCTTCCTCTGCCAAAGAAGTAAGAATATCCTTTAACGGTGAATGCTCAAACCAGGATAACGTAAGCGAACGGTAAGCTGATTCATCCTCTGCCAGTTCCTTAATCACTTCCATTTCAGTGCGGGCATGCGAGAGCATATCAATAAAGTTATACACAATCACATTCAAATCGGTATTCACCAGGTTATGTATTTTATCTGCCACTTTACGTCCTACATTATAGCTCAACACCTTATTATAAGAGTATTTTATATCCAAACCATAGCGTTTTAAAAGCTCACCCAACAAATCCTTTTCATACTGATTTTTGGTGCCTTCTTCATGCTCAGCCACCCAGAATTTAGGATATCTCCTTGCAATTTCGGAAGGCATCATGCCGGCAAATAGTGCATTGCGTGCATATTGAGTTACTGAGGGCAAGATGCTGTAATACATCCGCTCATGCTCGATGCTAAAATATTCCTCAACAACTGATTGCAGCACTTTCCATTGGTCATACCGTAAATTATCAATAAGAATGAAAAACACAGGTTTGCTTCCTTCCTTAAGCAATGGAAAAACGTAATTCTTCATCAATGTATGCGACATAATGGGTTTTTCCTCTGCTTCACCCGAAAGCCAATCCTGATAATGCTGCTCGATATACTTGCTAAAAACCTGGTTAGCTTCATCTTTCTGATTTTTAAACACCTCGGTAATGCCACCATCGCTTAAAGAGCCTAATTCCAACTCCCAATAAACCAGCTTTTTGTATATACCCTTCCATTCCTCAAAGTCTAAAGAGCTACTAATTTCGCTACCAATTTTACTAAATTCCTGCTGGTAAGAAATAGTGGCTTTTTCACTGCGAAGTTTTTTCTTTTCAAGGTTCTTCTTAACTGACAGCAATATTTGATTTGGATTCACCGGTTTTATTAAATAATCTGAAATATTGCTGCCAATGGCGTCTTCCATGATAGCTTCCTCTTCGCTTTTGGTAATCATCACCACCGGCAAATTAGGCCTGTTATTTTTAACTTGTTGCAAGGTTTCCAAGCCTGACATTCCGGGCATCTGCTCATCCAAAAACAAGATGTCATAATCGGTTTTTTCCAGCATTTCAACTACATCGCTTCCATTATTGGCAGTATGCACCTCGAAGCCTTTCTCTTCCAAAAACATAATATGCGGTTTCAAAAGGTCTATTTCATCATCTACCCAGAGGATTTTTGTTTTATTCATAGTGTTTTCTGTATGTTTATAATTTTTTTAATATTCAGCAATACACCCTCAAATATAAAACTCTCCCAGTCAATATTTCCGGCATCTCAGGTACCGAATCAAATCTCAAACTATATCTCATTGATTCTTACTCTTGGTTGCCCCTCACTAATGCAGAATATTTGAGTGTATCATCAGTAAAATATTGCACTAAAGATAATAAATATCCATCAGTTAAGATGTATTGGATATCATAATCTAAAAACGAAGGAATGTTTTAGTTATTGGGAAGCGATGAAATAAAGCAGCTTATTTAAGAAAAATTGAGAATTGGGAATGATGAACAATAACAATGTAAGGATTTGCCTACTTTTGCAAATCAATATCAGGAATTCATGAAGGTATTTCCATATGGCTCAGAATAAAAACCGAAAATTCATCAACGACCCGGTTTATGGATTTATTACGTTATCCGGAAAACCGGTATTTCAAATCATTGAACATCCTTATTTTCAGCGTCTGCGACGCATAACACAACTGGGACTAACCCACCTCGTCTACCCCGGCGCCATTCACACTCGTTTTCATCATGCATTGGGCTGTATGCATTTGATGAAGCAAGCCATTGAGGTCTTAAAAGAAAAAGGGCATCTGATAACTGACGATGAAAAAGAGAGCGCACTGCTGGCCATCCTGATTCATGATATCGGCCATGGACCGTTTAGCCACGCGCTGGAAAACATCATCGTTAATACAAACCATGAATCCCTGTCGAAGATGTTTATAGGACATCTTAACACCGAGTTCGGCGGACAACTTGAAGAAGCCCGGGCGATTTTTGACGGTACGCATCCGAAAAGATTTTTGCACCAGTTGGTTTCCAGCCAGTTGGATGTAGACCGGCTTGATTTTTTACGTCGCGACAGTTTCTTTACCGGCGTATCAGAAGGAGTTGTTGGCAGCGATCGTATCATAAAAATGCTCGAAGTATCTAATAACGAATTGGTTGTAGAAGCCAAAGGCATTTATTCTATAGAAAAATTTATTGTAGCACGGCGCCTGATGTATTGGCAGGTTTATATGCATAAAACTGTGCTTTCAGCAGAATATTTGCTGATGAACATCCTGAAAAGAGCCCGTGAATTGACAGAAAAAGGAAAACCACCGGAAGCCCCCTTCTACCTCCGTTTTTTTATTCAAAATCCCATTGACCGGAAAAGCCTGGAAACAAACCCAGAGCTTCTGGATGACTTTGCCCGCATTGATGATTTTGATGTAATGGCAGCCATTAAAAACTGGACCCATTCAGATGACAGATTACTCAAAATACTTAGCCAAAAACTAATCAACAGGCAACTGTATAAAATTGAAATGCAGGACCATCCCTTCCCGCGATCTCGTGTAGAAAGCTTGCGACAAATAACACAAAAGAAGTATCATGTAGACGAACAAGCTTCCAAGTACCTTGTTTTTAGCGGGAAAGCACAAAATCATGCCTATAACCCGGTAAGCGATAACATAAAAATTATATTCAAAGACAATAAAATTAAAGAGATTACGGAAGTATCAGACCCGATAAAATCGGTCGGTATAACAAAAATGGCCTACAAGTACTTTCTTTGTTATCCGAAAGATGTGTCTGAATCTATATAAAGAACGCCCGGATTATACTAAGGAAAGAAAACATATAAACACGGGTTAGCAAAATTTGAATATCTTTACGCAGTTTTTTAGCAATGAAACAAACACGCATGAAGTTCACAGCCAAAGAGATAGCAGAATTAACAGGTGGAATAATAGAAGGAAATCCGGATGAAGAAGTTAACAACATCTCCAAAATTGAAGAAGGTAAACCCGGCACATTATCTTTCCTGGCTAATCCGAAATACACACCGCACATCTATGAGACCTCAGCCTCCATTGTGCTTGTCAACGAAGATTTTAAACCTGAAAAGCCTGTAGCTTCAACGCTAATCAGAACAAAAGATGCCTACAGCGCTTTTGCTAAGCTTTTACAAATATACCAAAAGCTCAGAGAAAACAGAATGGGAGTGGCCGACACTGCAATTATAGCTGAAGGAGCTGAAATCGGTGAAGAGGCCTACATTGGAGAATACGTAGTTATTGAGTCCGGGGTCAAAATAGGAAAAAATGCACGCATATACCCTAACACTTTTATCGGTTTAAATACGAAAATCGGGGATAATGTTACGCTGTATTCCGGAATTAATATATATCCCGATACCATCATTGGCAACCATTGCACCATACACTCGGGTACTGTTATTGGCAGCGACGGATTTGGGTTTGCTCCACAGCAGGATAACAATTATGAAAAAATTCCGCAGATTGGAAATGTGATCCTGGAAGATTTTGTTGAGATTGGCAGCAACTGCGCCATCGATCGCGCAACGATGGGCTCTACCATTATCCGTAAAGGCGTGAAGCTCGATAACCTGATTCAGGTGGCCCACAATGTAGAAATCGGGGAAAACACTGTAATGGCAGCCCAAACCGGAATTTCAGGGAGTACGAAAGTAGGCCGGAATAACATGTTTGGCGGCCAGGTAGGTTTAGCCGGACACATAGAAACAGCCGATGATGTAAAAATCGGAGCACAATCCGGGATAGCCAACAGCATCAAAGAAAAAGGAATTACAGTTTTAGGCTCACCAGCATTTGATATATCCAAATACAAACGCTCACTGATGTTTTTCAAAAACCTGCCCAAATTGGCCGAGCGGATCGGAATTATCGAAAAACAAATCAAAGAAAACAAGTAATTCATTTGCAATACTTTTAGGAATAGTTAATTTTGCATCGCTTATGGAAAATTTGCAAAAAACCATCAAAAATACCGTCAGCATCGCAGGTCGGGGGTTACATAGTGGGCTTCATGTTACTCTACAGCTTGAACCGGCATCGGAAGACCATGGCATAGTATTTCAACGAACCGATATCGAGGGACAACCCTTTATCAAAGCCGATGCTGCTTTGGTTTCAGACACTTCAAGAGGGACAACGCTAAGCGATAACGGCATTAAAATACAAACTATAGAACATTGTTTAGCGGCCTTAACAGCTTATGAAATAGATAACGTACTGATTAAAACCGATGGTGAGGAATGCCCTATCTTAGACGGAAGCGCAAAACCTTACGCCGATTTAATTGAACAAGCAGGTGTTGAAATCCAAAAGAAAGAAAAGAATTATTTTGAGCTGCAGGAAACACTCACCTATAAAGACGAAAAGTCGGGTGTAGATTTTATAGCTATACCATCAGACCACTATGAAATCAAAACCATGGTGGATTTTGACTCTAATGTGCTAAAGCCACAATATGCTCACATGCAAAACCTTCATCAATTTAAGGATGAATTTCTGGATGCCAAAACATTTGTGTTTTTACATGAATTGGAACCTTTAATCAAACACAACCTTATTAAAGGCGGCGACCTGGAAAATGCATTGGTTTTTGTAGAGCATCTTATCAGCGAAGAAAAATTAAAATGGCTTGCTGATTTCTTTGATAAGCATGATGTTAAAGTAGAAGAGCAAGGCATTTTAAACAACACCGATTTAAAATACCAAAACGAACCTGCACGCCATAAACTTTTGGATGTTGTGGGTGATTTAGCATTGGTAGGCCGGCCACTGAAAGCAAAAGTAATTGCAACCCGGCCCGGTCATGAAGCTAATGTAGCTTTTGGGCGCATCATTAAAAAGCATATCAAAGAAACCGAGGAAACAGCAGATATTCCTTACTTTTCTGCCGACCAGGAGCCTTTGTATGACATAAATGCCATCAAAAAAATGCTTCCGCATCGTCCGCCTTTTCTTTTGGTGGATAAAATCATGGAAGTAAGTGACCACCACGTTATTGGCATGAAAAATGCCACGATGAACGAACCGTTTTTTGTAGGTCATTTCCCTAACGAACCCGTAATGCCCGGTGTATTGCAGGTAGAAGCAATGGCACAAACCGGTGGGATCCTGGTTTTGTCAACAGTACCTGACCCTGAAAATTATATAACCTATTTTGCCAAAATTGACAAAGTACGTTTCAGAAAAAAAGTTGTTCCCGGCGACACCCTTATTTTTAAACTGGAACTGATGGCCCCCATACGCAGGGGAATCTGCCAAATGCAAGGCACAGCTTATGTAGGAAATAAAATAGTAATGGAGGCCGAACTTGTGGCCCAAATTGTTAAAAACAGCTAAACAAGATGAATCAACCGTTAGCATATGTTCATCCTCAAACGAAAATAGCCAAGAATGTGGTTATTGAGCCTTTTGTAAACATCGAAAAAAATGTAGAAATCGGCGAAGGCACCTGGATTGGTTCTAACGTTACAATTATGGAAGGGACCAAAATCGGTAAAAACTGCAAGATCTTTCCCGGAGCCGTAATTGCAGCCATTCCCCAGGATTTAAAGTTTGACGGTGAGGAAACTTCTGTAACCATTGGCGATAACACCACAATCAGGGAATTTGTTACCATCAACCGAGGCACCAAAGCCAATAACAAAACGGTTGTAGGAAACAATGCACTCATCATGGCATATGCCCATATTGCTCATGATTGCATCATCGGCGACCACGTCGTGATGGCCAATGCGGCAAACCTGGCAGGTCATGTTGAAATTGATGAATGGGCTATCATCGGTGGGCTAACTGCCGTGCATCAGTTTTCTAAAATCGGGAAACACACTATGATTTCCGGAGGATCATTGGTGCGTAAGGACATTCCTCCTTACACTAAAGCTGCAAGAGAACCCATCTCTTATGTGGGAATCAACTCTGTAGGTATGAGAAGAAGAGGCTATAACAGCCAGCAAATTAATCAAATACAGGATATTTACCGTATTATTTACCTGAAAGGACTCAATAACAGCCAGGCCCTCTCTGTAATTGAAGCAGAAGTACCGGCTACGCCTGAAAGAGATGAAATTCTTACTTTTATTAATAAATCAAGCCGTGGTATTATGAAAGGATACCTGAAGTTTGAGTAAAATATTAAAATACTTTACATGGCAACAACATCAGATATAAAAAACGGACTTTGCATTAATCTGAACGATGAACTGGTTACCATTCAGGAATTCCAGCATGTTAAACCGGGCAAGGGTGGAGCATTTGTCAGGACAAAGATTAAAAACCTGAAAACCGGAAAAATCGTACAGCATACATTCAATGCCGGCGTTAAAATTGACATTCAACGCGTGGAAAGACGCAGCTATCAGTTTCTCTATAAAGAAGACCAAAAATATCATTTCATGAATAATGAGACGTTTGAGCAAACATTTATAGACGAGTACCTGATCAACGCACCTGAATTTTTGAAAGCCGGGCAGAACGTGGAGATTTTGTTTCATGCCGACACAGAAACACCTTTAAGCTGTGATTTGCCACCCTACGTAGAAATGGCCGTTACTTACACAGAGCCTGGCGAAAAGGGGAATACGGCTACTAATGCACAAAAGGAAGCTACCGTTGAAAGTGGAGCAGTTGTAAAAGTGCCTCTTTTTATCAAAGAAGGGGATATCCTGAAAATTGATACCCGGGACGGGTCATATTCAGAACGCATTAAAAAATAAAACCATATCTTTTAGAAGGAAACCGGTGGATTATTCATTCACCGGTTTTTTATTATCGACGGGTTGCTTATCGCGATGATACAAGTCAAGCGCCACTACTATAGCTAAATAGCCCCATACCGGAACGGAAAGCTTATCCGTATCTAAAAAAATGTTCAGGACTCCATGGATCCAATATGAGGTCAGCCCAAGCAATACGGCGAGAGCCATCATTCTCACTTCTTGATTTTTGCTTTTTCGATACACAATTACAGCCCGGTTCAAGCCTATAAAAGCCAACAGAAGAACATACACCCCACCCAATACTCCTGACTCTGAAAGCGGGCCGAGATATTCGCTGTGAGCGTTACCCATATCACCGAAATTAGTGCTAATAATCGTTTTTTCTTTAGAACGTTGATACGGGGCATACACAAACTGATACGTCCCGGGCCCCCAGCCCAGAACAGGACGCTCCTCAAACAACCTCAATGCAGATTGCCAGCGATTTATACGTTCCAGGTTAGAAGCGTCGGTTGAAATATTATAGGCAGATTGAACGTGTTTTTTAAAATCTCCGGATGAATCCTGATCATTATCCTCCAGGTAATCTATTATCTGTGGTCTGAAACTAAAAAACAAGCCAACCAGAATACCAAAGACTATAAACACATACCGGAAACGGATTTTCAATACCATTATCATCAATACACCAAAGGCCCCTATAAAGCTAAGCCATGCCGCTCTGCTGTAAGACAAAAACAAGGCGCCCAGTAAAATAAATGAAACAATCCCGGCAATAGTTCGATACCTTGTGGAATATCCTTTATAAAAAGCAGATACCAAGGCAAAAGGCAACATTAAAGCCAAAATAGCGCCGTATGCTGTATGATCATTATAAAACGGACTCATCGCCCAATGGCTTACAGCCTCATCAAATCCATGCCTGGCATGCACATTTGTCGTATAAATAATAACAAAAATCAACGGGATAATGTACAGCCAATTAAACAATCTAATATACCGGAAACGCTTAAATAACGGAATACCCAGGAAATAAAACGGTACGACAAACCATAATCGCGAAAGCAAATATTTAAATGAAACAACCGGTAATTCGCTGGTGACCGAAGTAAAAAACATCCAAACCAAGCTAAACAACACGACTAACGTAACCGGATGCCGGATGATGCGGCCATCGTGTTGCCCTTCAAAAAGCATTTTCAGGGTTGCTAAAATCAAAACGCCCACCATGAGGGGTTCCGAAGGCATAGAAATACTAAATCCCAGGTTTAAATCGCTAAGCTCTACAGCTACAGGTGTAACAAAAGCAGCAAGCAGAATAACCCAGTGCAATTTGTATATATAAAATCCCAAAACGGCTATCATAGCAGGAATAATGGCTATATACCAGAATTTTTCTGTGGCAATAAGCCAGGCGCTTAACACTAAAAATAACCCACTGACCGTATACGCAATCGTGGTTTTATGCTTTTCCTGCATAATGACTTTACTCATCCCTTAAATCCAACCGTTTTTTGTTTTCCAATACGGCAATAACAATCACCGCCAATACAACTGCCGAGACAACAGAATACAGAACAATCAGCCATCTGATCGGATAGGCTTTCTTGTCGGCTACAAATGGTGAAGTAACGGCGTTGGTGAAAGTGAACTCTTTGTGCACATCTTTGTAAGATTCTTCATATTCTTTTTTTATCTCACTGTATCGGGCCATCAAATCTCGTACATAGGTTTGATTAATTAATAACTCACCTCCTTTTTCCTCCAGCGCCTTTTTCAGTTTTTGAACACCTTCGTGATTAATGTTTGCTGAAGAACCATCAATTGTTCTTAAGTATCCTTCCGTAACTTCCCTGGCCTGGCTCTCGGTTTCAAACAAACCATAATTCACACCTAAGCTTGTCAGAACTTGTTTTACAGAATCTACTTCTCTTTGTTTTTTGTTCAGCATATGGCGGTTCACATCAAGCACTTCCTGAAATTTATCTCTTTGAATCCGTCGTATTTTGTTATTCACCAACGCAATAAGTTCTTCCACCATTTCTTTGGCTAAAACGGGATCTTTATCCAACACTTCTATTTCAATGGATTCGTATTGAGTTTTACTGATAGATACATTTTGATTGTATTCATACAGCATTGTAGAATAATAGTATTTGTAGCTTGTATCAATTTCATAATGCTGTCCCAAATTAAACCGCTGAATCATACTATCTTGTATATCTCTCGACTGAAGCCACTGAAGAAGCTGCTCCGTTTCACTTTCATCAGAATAGGGAGCTACATTAGATGGATAAATAACTGCCCGTGAGTTAAATTTGGGCGTTATAAATAATTTACTGGAAAAAATCGCACCCATTAAAGCGGCTACAATGACCACTATAACCAGATGCCATTTCCACTTCCACAGGATAAGTATTACGTTTTTGTTGCTAAAGTATTTTTCCATTTTATCGCGAATATTTAATATATTTTTCAACCCATATTTTGACTTTCATAATGGCATTTTCCATTGACTTTTCACTCTCTTAAAGTTTTCTGCAATCAACAGTGCCATAGATGTAAGAAGTAAGGCGCCTATCAGCGTAACTACTACAATTAACCACCTTATGGGATAATCTTTTCTCTCTGTTGCATAGGCATGCTCTACAACAAATTTCTGGGGCAATACTTCAAAAGCATCCACCTCAGCTTCTTCGAGTTTTCCTTTGAGCAGGCTTAGTTTTTCCCGGTCGTATTCTATTTGCTGACTCAGACCAATATACCCGCTGGCATGTTCGGCAAGCAGATCAAGTTTATTCTCCAGCGCCCGCACCCCAGGTGTATTCTTTGAGGCTATTTCTTTAGCCAGTTGCTGGTTAAACATTTCAACCTGCGACTCATAATCATGAATTCCCAGGCGTCTCAAATGAGTTAAGGAATCCTCCATCATGCGGATTTCATCCTGCAATTGCTCATATTCAGTTTTCACAATCTGATAAGCCTGTACTGCCCGTTGGCTGGCAATCTCATTTTTTACGGAATCAATAACTTCCGCTATTTCGTTGGCTATTTGAGCAGCCATCTCAGGATCTGTATCCAACACATTGATTTTTACCGCCATATATTCTGTTCGCTTAAAGCGGATATTATCTTCGTAGGCATCCTGAAGCTTCGTGAATTTATATTTCTCATCAGCTTTAATCCCATAATGCTCCATCAAATTAAACTTCTTCACAACCCGGTTGCGAATACGGGATGAGCTGAGTAATTGCAACATCTGTTCTGTTGCTGCCTCTTCGCCGTATTCCAGCACATCCTGCTCAGAGCTTTGCCGCTCCGTTAACAGCGTCTTGGATATGGAGTTTGACGATGCCGGATACATGATGACCGAGGATTCATATTTTGGCGGAATAAACCATGGTGAGGAGAAAACCACAGCTAATATTATCGCAATTAGCGAAACGACAGAAAGTATTTTTCGATGCCGGTATAAAAAAACGAAAAGCTGACTCGCGTCAAACTCTTGGTTGTCTTTGGTTTCTTGACTCATTTTATGTGTTGTATTTCTCTTAAATAAGCCTTCAAAATTATGAAATTTTGATTAATAAACAACAGTAAGTTTAGTCTTCCCAAAACGAAAGTATCAGCATAAAATTTTATTTTCACTTGTTTTTATTAATGTTAATTTTGAAGCCTTAAAAACAAAAGCCATTGAAAATTGCGGTTAACACACGTTTATTACTGAAAAACAAGATGGAAGGAATCGGGTGGTTTACATATGAAACCCTGAGCCGGATCACAAAAAGCCATTCCGAGACAGAATTCATCTTCTTCTTTGATCGTGCCTATGATGAATCTTTTGTTTTTTCTGAAAATGTTAAGCCCGTGGTCGTCTCTCCTCAGGCGCGCCACCCGGTTTTATACTACATTTGGTTTCATATCATGATACCACGTCTGCTCAAAAAATACCAGCCTGATCTGTTTTTTTCACCCGACGGATACCTTCCGCTAAAGACATATATTCCAACCTTACCAGTATATCACGATCTCAACTTCGAGCACTATCCCGCTGATTTGCCAGCAGCAGAACGATTCTATTACCGGAAATACTTCCCTCAGTATGCCCGCAAGGCAACCCGGATAGCAACGGTATCAGAATATTCTAAACATGACATTATTAACACATACGGCGTAAGCGCTGAAAAAATTGATGTGGTTTATAACGGCGTTAACCCGGCCTTTCAGCCACTCGAGAAGCAAGGACAGGAAAAAGTGCGGCAGCAGCACACTTCCGGAAAGCCGTTCTTTTTATTTGTTGGCGCCCTGCATCCGCGAAAAAACCCGGTAAACCTGTTTAAAGCGTTCGAGCTTTTCAAACAAGAAACAAACACTCCGCATGTACTTGCCCTTGCCGGGAATCTGAAATGGTGGACGGCCCCCATCAAAAAGGCTTACGAAGAAAATCGATTTAAAAACGATATCCGCCTCCTGGGAAGGCAACCTTTTGATGAATTGCAAAAGCTGGTAGCCTCCGCAGAAGCATTAACATATGTTTCTTATTTTGAAGGATTCGGCATTCCGATTGTGGAAGCGTTTCAGGCGGGAACGCCGGTAATCACATCAAACATCACGTCTATGCCGGAAGTTGCCGGAGATGCCGCACTGCTTGCCGATCCATTCAAACCCGAGTCTATTGCAGAAGCTATGAAAAAAATATCTCATGACGATAATTTAAAACAGAATTTGATCCTGAAAGGAAAAAAAAGAGCGGCCCGTTTTACCTGGGAAAAAACAGCCGAACAATTATGGGAATCAATGATGAAAACAATAACATTATGAATGTACTACTGATTGGTGGCGGCGGACGAGAGCACGCCATAGCCTGGAAACTTAAACAAAGTCCTGAACTGAACACCCTTTTTATTGCGCCCGGAAATGCGGGCACTAGCGTTTTAGGACAAAATATTATGCTCGACCTTAGCGACTTTAACTCCATCAAAGCATTTTCATTATCCCATAGCATTGGATTGGTGGTTGTAGGTCCTGAAGCGATGCTGATTGAAGGACTGGCTGATTTTTTTGCTGAAGATAAAGATTTACAGCATGTATTATTTTTTGGCCCGCAAATGAAAGGCGCCATGCTTGAAGGCAGCAAAGACTGGGCAAAACAGTTTATGCAGCGCCACAACATCCCGGCAGCTCATTCCAAAACTTTTACAACAGACACCTTAGAGGAAGGAATAGCTTTTCTGAATACCAAAACAGGCCCGTATGTATTGAAAGCCGATGGACTGGCGGCAGGAAAGGGAGTTTTAATCCTTGAAGATAAGGCAGAAGCACAGCAAGCTTTGGAAGAAATGCTTAAAAACCAGAAATTCGGCGAGGCATCTGCAAAAGTAGTGATTGAAGATTTCCTTTCGGGCACAGAATTATCCGTTTTTGTTATCACTGATGGAATTCACTATAAATTGCTGCCCGAGGCCAAAGACTATAAGCGCATTGGTGAGGGAGATACCGGCCTGAATACCGGAGGTATGGGAGCCATCAGCCCTGTGCCTTTTGCAGACAACACCTTCATGAAAAAAGTGGATCAGCAAATCATCAAACCTACTATACAGGGTTTGCAAACTGAACACATACCTTATTGTGGGTTTATCTTTTTCGGATTGATGAATGTGGACGGAGAACCCTTTGTTATTGAATACAATGCCCGCATGGGCGATCCTGAGGCAGAAGTGGTTATTTCCAGGTTAGAAGAAGATTTGCTGCTGTTGATGCAATCTGCCACAGAAAAAAAACTGAGCAATACACCGGTAAAAACTTCTAATAATTTCGCGGCAACTGTAATGATGGTATCAGGTGGATATCCTGAAAAATATGAGAAGGGAAAAACTATTCAGGGACTGGAAAAAGTTTCTGAGAACCTTGTTTTTCATGCCGGCACCAAAGCAGAAGGAAATCTTGTGAAAACCAGTGGCGGACGCGTTTTAGCCGTAACAAGCCTGAAACCCACTATGGAAAGCGCCCTGAATTCTGCTTATGCCTCCTGCAAAAAAATTTCCTTTGAAAACAGCTATTACAGAACGGATTTGGGCCAGGATTTAATAAAATATCAGCAATGATTTA
Organism: uncultured Bacteroidales bacterium; assembly: GCA_964465045.1. Lineage (GTDB taxonomy): Bacteria > Bacteroidota > Bacteroidia > Bacteroidales > JAIPAH01 > JAIPAH01. Next base: position 19,804 of record CAYXJS010000033.1, read on the forward strand.
CCGCTGGTTCAGCAATACATATCAGTCTCAAGTCCTGCTCATTATCATTGCCGGCACTTTATTGTGGCTTCCCGGATTTATGGAGCATATCACCCCTCCTGCCCTACCTGAAGCATCGCCTCTTTACGGTTGGTTTGATAGCATGAATGGGAACCTGTATTTTACCATCGCCGGTTTTATCCTGCTGATGATTCAGGGCGCTGTTTTGGCCTTAACCACCGGAAGCTACAGAATTTTGGGAATGACCAACCTTTCGCCGTTTTTGTTCTATCTTTTGTTTATGAGCTACAACAGCAATTTCCTAACCCTGACGCCAAGCCTCATTTCAGGATTTTTAGTTATCCTCATTATCAGGCAACTTATTGCCAATTACGGTAAAAAACAACCGCTGCTTGAGTGGTTCAATATATCCCTTCTGACCGGTACAGCCATCCTCATACATCCCGGGAATCTTTACCTACTAATATTGATATGGATTACGCTTATCATTTATCAATCCTACACTTTCCGCGAGTGGTTTCTTTCTATCACCGGCTTAATCACGGTCTTGCTTTTCTATGGAATGTATCTTTTTTGGATAGACGATTTGTCAGGAAGCTGGCAAGCTTTTATAAGCTACTACACCCAACTGCCGGCTTCATGGCCTCAGAGCCTGCCTTATGCTTATCTGCCCTTCTTATCGGTATTTGCACTGCTGGTTTTGGTTACGGTTCCCCGGATGATTTTTAAACTTGATGAAAACATCATCCGCACACGTAAAAGGCTTAATGTGGTGATTTTTCATGCTGTACTGCTCTTAATCGTTGTCACAATTGATCCGCAAGCATGGTCATTCTATTTGTTCCAGCTTTTTATCCCGCTATCTTTTACAGTAAGCAGGCTGGTTAACAATATCCGTAAAGAAAAATTGAAAGACATAATAATTATCGCCATAATTCTATCCATTGTTTTTGAAAGAATTATATCATAATGCTAAAAAAATTTCATACTGAAAATATCATTGAAGCAGGTGTGGATGAGGCAGGCCGCGGTTGCCTGGCCGGACCTGTATTTGCCGCTGCGGTTATCCTGCCAAAAGACTACCGCAACAGCGTGCTGAACGATTCCAAAAAACTTTCAAAAAAGAGCAGATATGCTTTACGCGAAGAAATCATTCATGAGGCTGTCAGCTATGCTGTGGCTTCAGTCAATGTTGAGGATATTGATAAACTCAACATTTTGCAGGCAAGTATCCGGGCCATGCATAAAGCCATTAACAAACTCATGGTTAGTCCGGGTTCATTGTTGATTGACGGAAACCGGTTTACTCCTTTTAAAGATATTCCCTACCATTGTATTGTTAAAGGAGACGGTTTGTATTACAGCATAGCTGCAGCCTCGGTATTGGCCAAAACTTATCGCGATGATCACATGATGCGTTTGCACGAAACTTTTCCTGAATATGGATGGAGCCAAAACATGGGATACGCTACGCGCAAACATATTGAAGCAATAGAAAAACACGGGTTCTCATCTCATCATCGAAAATCCTTCCATCTCAAAAAACAGATTAAATTGCCCTTTCCATGATTTTATTGCATGAGATTAGTAAAAAAGCACTAAATACTTTAATAGAGGTGTAAACATGATTACTTATTGAATCCAGCAATTCGACTTTCACAGGGCTGAATATTCCAGTAGATGAAAAACACTAAGAATTAGATTCCCGCCCGACTGAATGATATCAGTCGTTCGGGCGGGTCTTGCCGATTGTTTCGCTTATCGGACTTTAAAACGGAAGTTCATTCATAAAAATCCCTAAAAAGCCTGACTATACTACTAA
>CAYXJS010000034.1:0-21285 GCA_964465045.1 uncultured Bacteroidales bacterium
ATCAACATATTGGTTTGATATTTAAGGTGTTAATAATTTTTGTCATGTACTAAACTGCAATTATTAAAAATACAACCAAGTATCGTTAATCATTAGCTTACACAATACCAACTCCCTGCAATCGTTTATTAATTTTAATATAAATTTGCAGTTATGAGAAAAACAGTTTTCATTATTTTGATTGTTTTGTTTGGTGTGGCTATCCTTTCGGGCTGCAGCTCACAAAAAAGTATAAAAGATTACGACTGCGGATGCAGTAAAGAAAACCCGGCCAGCAATGAAAAAACCCAACACCCAGCATAAAAAGAAATTCCGTGATGGCTTGTCGCGCCATATTCCGGATGTAGCCTTAGATTTGGTAATGGAGTTGCTTTCGGATACGCATATTTCCATATGCGTAAAACCTCCTCGTAAATCCAAAACCGGCGATTTCAGGCCCGGAAGTCTTTATGAACCCCATCGTATTTCGGTCAACGGCAACTTACCGGAGCCCATTTTCCTGTTTATCTTACTGCATGAAATTGCGCACCTGAAAGTGTGGGAGAACTATGGCAGAACGCTATCTCATGGCCGGCTATGGCAAAATCAATTCCGGTATTACATAGAGCAAGCATTGGCGCTAAACGCATTTCCTGAAAAACTCACAGAACCCATAAGGGAACATATAGGTAAAGGCTATGCGTCATCCTGGTCTGATCCGGAACTATCGAGAATATTCTCTGAATTTATGAACGGCAAACAAGACACCATCGATGATTTGCCTGACGGAGTGGATTTCAGAATACAGAACGGGCTTAAATTCAAAAAACTCCATAAAATTCGTACGCGTATCAAGTGCTATTGCCATTCCAACAGGCGGTATTATCTTTTTCAACCGAATACTGTAATTGAGCCTTGCCGGGAAGAACAGGGCGCAGGCTTGTAATTTCATCATTCATTAGCAAAAGCATCTGAATTACCATCATATATCAACCCGCAATTTTTATTTTGCTATTTTTGTGAAGACTGAACTGAAAACATAAAACATACCGTTATGGATAAAAACAACTACTGCATCATCATGGCCGGCGGCGTAGGTTCGCGCTTTTGGCCAATGAGTCGCACCTCTCAGCCAAAGCAATTTCTGGATATTCTGGGAACCGGTGAAACCCTTCTGCAGCAAACCGTGAGGCGGTTTGATAATGTATGTCCGCCAGAAAATCTTTTCATCGTTACAAACGAGATGTACCGCGAACTGATAAAACAACAAATCCCTCATCTTGAAGACCGGCAGATACTGTGTGAGCCGGCCCGCCGAAACACGGCTCCGGCCATTGCGTTTGCAGCGTATAAAATAGCTACCGAAAACAAAGATGCCAATCTGGTTGTAGCTCCTTCAGACCATGTTATCCTCAAGGAAAAGGAATTTGAACAAGACATCAAAACGGCATTAAAAGCGGCTTCTGAAAACAACTGGCTGATGACCCTCGGCATCAAACCCAGCCGTCCTGATACCGGCTACGGTTATATCCAGTTTGCCGATGATCACCCATACAGTGAAGAAGAGCGCATCCATAAAGTAAAAACATTCACTGAAAAGCCTGAGCTCGATTTAGCCAAAACTTTCCTGGAATCCGGCGACTTCCTTTGGAACTCAGGAATATTTGTCTGGTCATTGCAAAGCATTCTTGAAGCATTTCAAAAGCATTTGCCCGATGTTGACGCCCTCTTTGGGCAAGGCCAAACGAAATTTAATACACCTAAAGAATCAGGTTTTATTGCTGATACATTCAGCCGCTGCAAAAGCATCTCAATTGACTACGGAGTAATGGAAAAAGCAGATAATGTTTATGTTATCGCCTCTGATTTTGGCTGGTCTGATTTAGGCACATGGGGTTCGCTTTATGACATCCGCACAAAAGACGAAAACGGAAATACCATTATTGGGAAGAATGTCCTGACTTATGATACTAAAAATTGCATTGTAAATACAACTGGTAAAAAATTAGTTGTGCTTCAGGGATTGGATGATTATGTGGTTGTAGAAAATGAAACCGCACTGCTGGTGATCCGGAAGCAGGATGAACAACAAATCCGCCAGATTGTGCACGACGTAAAAATGGAAAAAGGGGATGAGTTTGTATAGCGGCATTTAAATTGCCTTGAACAGTGAATCTATAGCTGCTACAAATTTTACACGAAAAAAAAATCAATACTAACAAAAATAGATTAAAAATGATAAAGCGATTAATTCCAATTACCATTGCCCTGCTTTTTGCATTGCAGCCTGCGGCTAAGGCTGATGAAGGCATGTGGCTTCCATTTCTGATAGAACGTTTGAATTATCAGGATATGCAGGAACAAGGCCTGCAACTTACTCCAGACGAAATTTATTCTATCAATCACTCAAGCATGAAAGACGCTGTAGTTGTATTTGGCGGTGGATGTACGGGTGAAATTGTCAGTGATAAAGGTTTGTTGCTTACCAACCATCACTGCGGATATTCTTATATCCAGGAACATTCTTCTGTAGAGCATGACTATCTTACGGATGGATTCTGGGCTCAGAGTATGGAGGAGGAATTGCCTAATGATGGATTAACAGCCAAATTTCTTGTACGGATTGAAGATGTTTCCGAGCGTATCAATGCCGAACTAAGTGAAGAGATGAATGAGGATGAGCGCAGAAGCAAAATCCGTGAGCTGAGCGACAAAATCAAAAAAGAAGCTACAGAAGACACATATTATGATGCTTCAGTCAAATCGTTTTTCAAAGGCAATGAGTTTTACCTGTTTGTGTACAAAACTTACAAAGATGTGCGCATGGTAGGGGCGCCGCCTTCATCTATCGGAAATTTCGGTGGAGATACAGACAACTGGATGTGGCCCCGCCATACCGGTGATTTTTCTGTTTTCCGCGTTTACATGGCTCCCGATGGAAGTCCCGCCACTTACGATGAGGAAAATATTCCGCTCGAACCCGACTATCACTTTGAAATATCACTTGACGGAGTTGAGGAAGATGACTTTAGCATGATTATGGGATATCCCGGCGGTACCGATCGCTATCTGACCTCACATGGCGTGAAGCAGGCCATAGATAAAAAGAATCCCACGATTGTTACAATTAGGGACAAGAAACTGAAAGTTATGAAAGAGGCTATGGATGCTTCTAAAGAAGTGCGCATCAAATACGCTACCAAGTATGCGCGTACGGCCAATTACTGGAAGTACTTTAAAGGACAGACAAGAGGCTTGAAAAATCTGAAGGTGGCAGAGAAAAAAGAAAAGCTGGAAAGAGCGTTCCGTGAGTGGCTGGCCCAAAATCCGGAACAAGATAAAAAATATGGTGATGCATTGAGTGGAATTGAGCAGGCCTACAATGTAAAAAAGAATATGGTTGTACCGGAAATTTATTTTCAGGAAGCAATCTACCAAGGCCCTGAAATTCTTACTATGGCATTGTCGCGTTTCTATGGGTTGCATAAAAACCTGGAAGAAGATGCCGACGAAGAAAAAATTGAGAAGCAGATTGAACAGATAAAGGGCAGCCTTGATGATCATTTTAAAAACTACCACGCCCCGCTTGATGAGGAGCTGCTTGCCGGCATGTTAGATATGTATTATCATAATGTGCCTGAATTTCAGCATCCTGAGATTCTTGGAAAATACCACAAAAAATATAACGGAAATTTCCGCGAAGCGGCTGAAGAAGTTTTTAGAAAATCAGACATGGATAGCAAGGAAGGTATTCTGAGTTTGCTTGAGAAGCCCAAAGAGCGAAAAATCAGAAAAGATCCGGCTTTTGAGATAGTCAAGGGTTTTTATGAAAAATATCAGGAAATCAGTAAAGATGGTGATGATGCCGGTGATATGCTCTCAGAAGGATATCGCAAATTTGTTGCCGGCCTGCGAGAAATGAATCCTGATAAAAAGTATTATCCAGATGCTAACTTTACCATGCGGTTAACCTACGGAAAAGTTAGCGGTTATAAACCTGCGGATGCTGTTTACTATAAGTATTATACAACACTTGATGGCGTAATGGAAAAAGAAGACCCGGACGATGAGGAGTTTATTGTGCCGGAAAAACTAAGAACCCTCTATGAGGAAAAAGATTATGGCCGTTACGGAAAAGATGGAGTAATGTATACCTGTTTCCTCACCAACCATGACATCACAGGCGGAAACTCCGGAAGCCCGGTGATTGATGCCAATGGAAGGTTAATTGGTATTGCTTTTGACGGGAACTGGGAAGCCATGAGCGGAGATATTGCATTTGAGCCGGAATTGCAGCGTACTATCAACGTAGATATCCGCTATGTGCTGTTTGTGATTGATAAATTCGCCGGATCAACACATCTTATCGAAGAGATGGACCTGGTCAGAAGCCCTGCCCGTCCTTCTGAAAAGCAATCAAAAGAAAAGAAGGAACGGAATAAAAATCCCGATCAAATTTAAGGAATCGTTTTAACAGAAAATTTAAAGGCTGAAACCGCTATTAATGTGGGTTCAGCCTTTTTTATAATCTTACTCCCTCTTCTTTTGCAAAAGCCGTTTTTCGCCCAAAAGTCATTTTGTCCGCAATAAATGCATTCAATAGTATGAATAAAAAACACGATTCCCCTCATTTTTTCTAAATTTACCCCAAAATCTAGCTTATACCGTTAATGAATGAGGTAATTATTCACATCATTTCTGTTACGGGCAAAGCTTGTAAATCTGATTTAATTCAACATTTGGAAACAAGAACTTTAAACAGATGAAAAAACTGCAACTTCATTGGCAAATTCTTATCGCCTTAATCTTGGCTATTGTATATGGCCTTATGTTTTCTACATCATATAAAATTGATGATGCAGCGCTAGAAAAGCTTGAAATAAGTAACGTTCCTCAGACGGTTATGAAGCCATTGCAGAATATGCAAGGGCAGGAGTTTGAAACGCTTGAGTCCTTTCAGAATACGATAAAAGAGGCGCTTTCTGCTGATGACAGGGAGCAATATTATCAGAGGATAGAAAATGCTGCTTATCATAATCCACCGGTTTATTATATCAGTTGGATGGGCGATATGTTTTTAAGGGCTTTGCGGATGTTGATTATCCCGTTAATCCTGAGCAGTTTGATATCTGGTGTGGCAAACATAGGTTCAGGGAAAAATTTAGGTCGTTTGGGACTAAAAACGATGGGGTATTATATTATGACCAGCTTATTTGCTATCATTACCGGACTCATGTTGGTGAATCTGGTCAAGCCAGGAAAAGGAGCTGATTTGAGCTTTAGTAGGGCAGTAGAAGGATTAGTGGAAAAACAACGTAGCTTACGTGATATTATCATAGAAATTGTTCCCAATAATATTTTCGAGTCTTTTATGACCAGCGATATGCTTTCCATTATCTTTTTTGCCATGCTGTTTGGGTTTTTCATTACCCGGGCTCCTGAAAAATCCAAAAAGCTGATGACGGATTTTTTTAATGCTTTTTTTGATGTGATGATGAAAATCACCATGTTCGTTATCAGGTTTACACCGATAGGCATTTTTGGTATCGTAGCTAAAGTAGTAGCCGATCAGGATGATTTAGTTGGCCTGATGGGAAGAATGGGTCTCTATATGGGTACGGTGATTTCGGCATTGCTGATACATGCTTTTATTGTATTGCCCTTACTGGTTCGTTTCATTGGGAAAGCCAATCCCCGGCGTCATTTTAAAAACATGAGCGCGCCATTGATGACAGCCTTTTCTACTTCCAGTTCCGGAGCCACACTACCACTAACGATGAATGCTGTGGAGCATAACTCCGGAGTCTCCAACAAAGTAACCAGCTTTACACTGCCACTTGGAGCTACAATTAATATGGACGGAACAGCGCTTTATGAATGCATAGCCGCCTTGTTTATTGCGCAGGCTTATGGGATTGATCTTACTATTGTGCAACAGTTTACGGTAGTGATTACTGCATTGCTGGCTTCTATTGGGGCAGCAGCCATCCCTATGGCCGGGCTGGTGATGATTACCGTTATCTTAACCGCTGTAGGGCTCCCGCTTGAGGGTGTGGGATTAATTTTGGCAGTAGACCGAATATTGGATATGTTCAGAACTGCAACCAATGTGTGGAGCGATACATGCGGCGCTGTGATAATTGCCGGTTCAGAAGGAGAGCAAACAAGTGTGAGCAGATAGCTATTGGGGTTTTATGCTGTTAATCAAAGTTACAAGTTCTTCAATATCTACAGGTTTGTCCACACAGCCATCTACTTTGTGTTTTTCAATAAGCCGTTCATATGACTCAAAAAGTGCAGAGATCAATATCACTTTGAATTTTCTTTTGGGATAACGATCCAGTAAATCAAATCCGTTTCCTCTGGGCAAGTCAATGTCAAGCAGCAAAAGATCGGGGGTTTCCTTATCGATGATCTTTTGCGCATCCTCAATAAGCTGAGCGGTCCCTACGATTTCTACATCCGGACAATACTCTTTACATATAAGCTGGAGCGAACGGATAGCGTCTGGCTCGTCGTCAATTATTATGGTTTTAAACATTTTTTAAATCCATTGGAATATTTTTGATAATAACTTTGGTACCTCTGAAAGTATGATCCTCGTTTTGCAAATCTATGAAATTTAACAATATATTAAAACCGTAAAGTTGATTCAGAAGCGCTAATCTTTTTTTGACGATAGCTCCGCCATAAGAAGTGTGCTTATTCTTTATCTCCAGTTCTTGTGCTTTTGCCATGCCTACCCCATTATCTTCTACTGTTATAGTCAGGTGTTCTTTTTCAGTTTTAAAAGCGATTTGTATATTCCCTTTCTCATTTTGAAGATATCGTATTCCATGCAATACAGCGTTTTCCACAAAAGGTTGAAGAATCATAGCAGGAATTAGTGTGGTTTCTCCATCAATTTCATCATTCACGTTGATGTTGTATGAAAAAGCACCTTTCATCCGTAATAATTCAAGCTCCAGATAAATTTCAATCATCTCAATTTCTTTATTTAAAGAGATGAATTCATGGTTGGAGTTATCTAAGAAAAGCCTCATCAGGCGGGCAAAACGGGCCAAATACTTGCTTGCGTATATGGGATTATTTTCTAAAAGATAACGGTGAATAGAATTTAGTGAATTGTATAAAAAATGAGGGTTCATTTGATTGCTCAAAGCATATTGCTGGTATTTGATAATGCTTTGCTGAGCCTCATTTTTTATTTTTCGGTTGTTGATAAACAAAAGAGCAATAATTGCTAAAAATATAAGTACTACTACGCCTGTGGATACATAAAACCAGGCTGTTCTCCAGTATGGCTTTTCAATAGTAAAAGGAACACGGGTAAGGCTCTTGCTCCATATACCATCTTTATTTCTGACCGTGATTTCAAAAATGTAATCGCCGCCAGGAATAAAAGGAAAGAAAACCTCATTACTTTTTGTGTATTGCCACTTTTTGTCCAAACCCTTAATGCGATACCTATATTTAAGGTTCTTATTGTGATTATACACAAGGGGGCTATAGCGGAATCCAATAGTGTTTTTGGGGTATGGTATATTGATGGATTGGTCTTCTTGATAACGTCCTTCAAAATTTGTTATTTCCTGAATATAAATAGTCAGTGATGAGGTATCTTGTACTAGCTTATCCGGGTTGAAATAAGAGACTCCTTTGCTTGTAGCAATATAAACTGTAGAGTCAATCATTCGGATTTTGTTAATTTGATCGGAGCAAAGACCTGAAGATTGGGTTAAATGGCGAACAGGAGTGTCGCTGTTTTGGAGATTGATGATGTTAACTCCTTTGTTAGTGCCAGCCCATAAAAGAGAATCCCTTAGAAAAAGTGTAGAAATAAAATGAGAATTCAATCCACTTTTTTTATTTATTGCTTCAACACTTTGTTCTTTGTGGTTATAAAGAATAATCCCATTACCTCGCGTACCGCATGCAATAGTCTCTGAATCAACAACTGCAATATCAGATATGCGTGTTTTAAGCCTCTCGGAGTATTTACCGTGGTAGGTCAGGAGATCTTTTTTGATATTATATTCATACAACCCATATAAACTTCCTAACCACAATTTATTTTTATCATAATCAGGAATAATACAACTCGTTCTGAACCTTGCTTTTCTGTTAACATACAAAGTATCTTTTTCTTGTCCGACCACTTTGAGGAAATTAGCGGCATTTCCTAAATAAAGCTGACCATCTTTACTCTTGTACACCGTTTTTATTCCTGCAGTGCTTATCCAGGATGTTTCCTGAATTTTAACATAAAGCCTACTGCCCTGATATTTATTTTCACTCAATGAGACCTTTTGCAAATTAAGATTACCTGCTAAATAGACATCACCATTTGCAGCTGCAATACTGTTCAGAACATCATACTGATTGTTTGAATAATCATATGTATTTAGTTTCGAAAAACGACCATCTTTCCGAATCTTTGCGACAAGCATTCTTTTTTGTTTTGAAAACAGCAATATTTTGTTATCTGTTTTCAATATGTCGACAATGGGATCACTATTCCCAAAAAAACCTTCTTTCAATACATGAACAAATAAGCCAGATGCATAGTAAACCCCATTATTCAAGGTAGAAAACCAATAACCACCATCTTTATCTTTGAAGATAGTGGATACAGAATGACCTTTAAGCAAATGCTGTTTTACTTTTGAAAGCCCCGGATCACTGAATTGCTTTACCCCATTATTCGTGACTGAGAGCCAGACTGTGTTATCTTCCTCAGTAATGAAATCAATAATGTATCCATCATCGGTTTGATAAACTATATTTGTGGTAGAGTCTTTTATACTGATAACAGAACTCGTATTGGTAATATAATAATTTTCAGGGGCTATGCGCTGGACGAATGTCAACCACCTGCTGCCATCTTTAAGTGTAGGATTTTTTACTTTCTTCTTCAGAACGTTTTTTTTGTGCACTTCTATGGTCGGCGATTCTTTTCTAAGATTAGAAACCAACGTCTTATTTTCGAAATCTAAGATATAGTTTTTGTTTTCCGACCATCCAGACCAGGTTTTGATATCTCCGTTATCTTCTATTTTGAGAATTCCAAGCGGTCTTATGGAGTAGTAAACGTTGTCAGCAGTATCTACATAAAAACTTCTTTTCAGGGGAACAGGGCTTCTTTCAATTGCAGATATCAGCTTATCGTTATGCTTGTAGCTGTGAATAGAGTCGTTGTAGTAGTATGAGAGTTTTGCGTTTAGAGAAATGAACCATATTCTGCCTTTATAATCTTCATAAATATCCAGAATTGTATTGCCTTCAAGCCCCGAGTTACTGTCGAAATTTTCGAAGGAATACCCATCGAATTTACTTACTCCCATGTTGGTTCCAATCCAAATGTATCCCTTTGAGTCTTGCATGATATGAAAAGTCTCATTGCTGGGCAATCCATCTTCATTCCGATAATTTTTCATCATTATCTCCTGCGAAAAACCGATGTTGCTTAATAGAATAACGATGAATATGAGTGTTGTGCGCATTATCTTATCTGTCTCATTTCTTGAATGCCCAAAGATAACATAAGCTTTAATCGGTTCCTAATATCAATTAACATAAAAAAAGGGCTGTGCTAAAAGCACAACCCTTTATCCGGCATTCTTCAGAATATTAATTCCCTTCTTTAATTTCTCTGTATTTTTCCATAAGTTCCTGATCAGAACGTAATGCCTGAGAAATTTTCATATAACGCTCTTCTTTGAAATCATGCTCATTAAGGAGCTTTTGGGCTTCCTCCTGAATTTTCATCTGTTCAGCCTGCACAATTTCACTGGTTTTTTGATACGCCTGCTCTTCTTCTGAAGACATATCTACTTCTTGTCCGCTTCTTGTTGCTTGCTCTATTTCGCTGTAGCGTTGAACATCCAGGCCGTTTTCCTCAATGGCGTTCATCATCTTTTCCTGCGCCCCTTGTTGCACCACCTCTAGTTCGTCAGATACTTTTACGAAGCGTTCCATTTCTTTGTCTGAAACATCAACATCCACTTGTTGTTGCTGTTGTTGCTGAGGCATGGGCTGTTGGCCCTGCGCAAATACAGAAGGGATATTGAATAATACTGCTGCAATAATTACTAAAACTGATTTTTTAAATAACATATAAACTTTGTTTTGGTTTTCGAAACAAAACTAATTGAACAAATACGAACTGCAATAACTCTGTGGCAGGAAAACTATTAAAAGTTGTTAAAGGCGAATAAATTAAAAAAAGCGTTGCAGATAAAAATACACTGCAACGCTCAATTTTAAAAGAGTTTAAACCAAATGTGGATTTAACCTAAATTACTCATTTATTTGAGTTGGATAAATCAGTTCATCATTTCTGTAATCATTTTGGTCTACATACCAGTCAGGATAATTAATACCATTGCTTTGTGCCCATTCTGCGAAATATAAATAAGCTCCTGTAATATCCTGATATTCTATAATCCAATCGAAACCTTCTGCAATGTTTATGGCCCAGGGCAGGTTCTTATCAGTCACAAAATAGGTTCCTTCACCAGGTTCGGAAGCGTCTTCTTGTTGTCCGAGCCATGTATCATCAAACAAATCTGTGGGCTCATAGCCGGGCAGGTGAACTTCGCGTCCACGCTCTCCGGGTGAACCGTCAGTTACACTGTTAACAATAATAAAAGGATTGAACGAACCGATATCCAAATCATTGAAAGTAATAGCATTGCTGCTTAGGTCAATCTCCAACTGGATTGTTACCGGATCAATGAAATCCTGTTCCAGCTCTGTATTTACTCCAACACCGGGAGTGGTTTGTGGCATAACTCTTCTAACATCATCAAAAACAATAAATGTTGCCAGGCTTTGGTTTTGTTCTATCCCGTTTCCGGCCATGTCAAATACTGAGTTTCCGTCTATGTCATATCCCTCTACTGAGGCGATATCACCAGGCACTAAAGTGGGGATAGTAAACCCAAATCCGTTGTGTTGAGCAGCGCCAAATGCTTTGATTGTAAATGTAGCCGTAATGCTCTGTACAATTTCCTGGTTGTTTTTGTTGATTTCGAAATCATAGTCAATTACCAAATCATTGAAGTCATAATCGCCTTTACCGGGCCATAAGTCTTCATAAGCCAACGTTCCCTGGAAATCCTCGGTGATGTTTTCGTCGTCGTCACCACCGCCGTTACCATCGTCTTCTTCTTCACCACATCCGGTGATGGTTTCGGTAAGCGTTTCTCCGCGGGGCGTTTCCACTTCTATTTCGAATTCATCCGTATCATATCCTGTAAAGCTAAAATCCACCGTTTGAGAGGCGTCCAGTTCGTAATCATCACTTTCAATCATACCGCCGTTTTTTGAAATACTGTAGTTATAATCATCGTCCATATCCCCATCGCCGGTATTGCTGATTGTAAAAATAACATCCCCGTCAACGCAGGTTGCGTCTACTTCCACAAACGGATCTTGTTCCTCTTCGTCCTCGTCATATGGGCATGTCAGAATGTTGGCATTATTCCCTTCATGAAAACTGTTTACTACATCTTCGGCTGCATTTTTGTAATCCTCTACACTAAATTCGCCTAAATCGCCCCCACCAAGTGCTACTTCGGCCAGATCTAACATTTCATTTACTGTATATCCCTGGAAAGGACCTTCTACGTATATAAGTTCTCCTAATGAGTAATCATCGTTGTCACCCAGAACCCCTGCCTCACTGTAGTCACGGTTAAGCCGGGCAGCAAGGATTTGGTCGGCCAGATTCCCGAGTTTTTTAGTAGGGTTTGTGTAGCTCTGATCTAAAACAGCAGGTTTTCCTCCTTTTTTATAATTGTTAACATCAACTGATTCTTCAAAAGTAATTGTATAATTATCCGGATCACCGATAACCAATCCATTGGGATATATATCATCGAAATGCTGATCTCTGAGGGAGCCTGGATTGTTGCCTTGAGCCGTCGTTGTCCATCCTCCTTTAGAGTAGGTGACAAACCCATTCAGATCACACTCATCATCCATCACAGATTTACGCATGTCGTTAAAATTATACACCAACGATCCGTTACTGATGTATTCATAATTCGGGCCAGGCGCACCGTTATAGATTAAGCGCAACCCTCTTACATAAGAAGGTATAGTGATTTTTGTGCTTACGGTTCTGGAGTTGCCTTCAGGATACCCTTTAAAATATCGTTTGGTTTTGTCGCGGTTGGTAATAATTAGTGGTTGTATTTCTCCATCGACAGGAATATTTACAAATACCTGAACGGTTTGCTGGGTCTTCCAGTCAAAATCACTTGATATCTGCAAATCATCAACAGACTCAATAGGTTGATCATTATCTGGCTCAAGATTGTCATCATTTTCCTTGAAGCAACTGCTTAATAAAAATGAAAACATGAGCATTATTGAAAGAAACTTAAATATTTTCATGATAGTATTTTTTAGTATTTTCTTTTACAGTTCAATTGTTATACCAAATATGTTAATGTTCATAAAACCAGTGGTTTAAAAATTTCTACCCTCGCATATTGCGTCCCTATTCGGGACGAGTTTTCGTAGAAGGAATGAACCTTACTCCAAAGGTAGCATTTTTCGCGGTTTTTGCGTTAATTTGAACCCAAAAAATGAAAAGTATCCTTGTCTTTTTACTGGTCTTCTCCATTTCACATTCGTATTCCCAGGATTTCAAAACCCATTATGAAAAGTCGGGATACAAAGAAACAGCTACTTATGAGCAGACCATGAACTTTTGCAGGCTTCTTGCCAAAGAGTATTCTGAAATTACCATGCACTCCATAGGCAAAAGCAGTCGTGGGTATAATATTCCAATCATGATTATTGATAAAGCAGGCCATTCTCATCCCGATTCCATAAAACAATCCGGAAGAGCGGTGGCGATGGTTCAGAGTGGCATTCATCCCGGAGAATCGGAGGGAAAAGATGCGATGATGACGCTGCTGCGCGATGTTTTCGTGGAAGATAAAAACCCCGGCATTTTCAATAAGGTTACTGTCATATGGCTCCCTATGTTTAATGCTGACGGAGAAAACCGTTTTGGGCCTTACAACCGCATCAACCAAGATGGCCCTGAAAAAATGGGATGGCGCACCAATGCCATGAACCTGAATCTGAACCGTGATTACCTGAAAGCAGATACGCCTGAAATGATGCACTGGCTCAACACATGGAACAAATGGTTGCCCGACTTTTTCATGGATTGCCACACCACCAACGGAGCCGATTATCAGTATGAGCTGACGTATGCTATGGAAATTTATGGGCAAATGGATAAGAAGCTTACGGAATGGCAAAAAGAAAATTATATAAAGACAGTAATGCCACAGATGCGTGAAGCTGGATTTCCTGTTTTCCCGTATGTGAGCTTCCGGAGGTGGCACGACCCGCGCAGCGGCCTGAAAACAACCGTTTCTCCACCGCGAATCTCCCAGGGCTACACGGCCTTGCAGAACCGGCCGGGAATTTTAATTGAAACACATATGCTGAAGCCCTACAAAAACAGAGTGGAGTCTACATATAAAATGATTGAACTCTCATTGAAGCACCTTAATAAAAACGGCAACCACATCCGGCAACTTGTCCGGGAAGCGGACAAAAACGCAGCTTCTGAGAGCTTTAGAGAAAAACCTTATGTGACAAGCTACGACTTATCAGCAACTGACAGCATTATGGTTGACTTTCATGGCGTGAATTATCATGTAGAAACAAGCAAATTAACCAGAGGCAACTGGTTTCGCTATCACAAAGAGGAAGATACAACTTTCTCGTTACCGTGGTTTAATACGAATCTTCCTGCTGAGAAAGTGCAACTCCCGGAAGCTTATTTGATTCCGCCGGAGTTTGAAGGCATTCTCAAAAGGCTTTCAGCACACGGGGTTGAGTTCATGCGGATTTCAAAAGATGTTTCGCTGAATACAGAACATTATCATTTTACAGATTACAGTTGGCGTAAATCTCCTAATGAAGGGAGAATGACGATGCCTCAGCGAAAGTATCGAACAGTAACAGCAAAGCATACTTATCCCGAAGGAACAGCAGTGGTTCCTTTGGATCAGCGTACAGCAAGGGTTATTGCCCATATCATGGAGCCTTCCGCTCCGGACTCGTATGTTTACTGGGGATTTTTTAATGCCTTTTTTGAACAGAAAGAATATGCCGAGACCTATGTCATGGAAAAAGAAGCACGCAAAATGCTGAAAGTGAATCCGGATTTACACCAGGAATTTGAATCTTGGAAAGCCGAAAATCCTGAAGCGGCAAAGAATCAATGGGCCCAGCTTAACTGGTTTTACAAGCAGTCTCCTTTTTGGGATAAAAAGAAAGATGTTTACCCGGTAGGACGGCTCATGGATTTGGAGCAGCTTAAAACAGTAACAGCGGATTAAATGTAGTATAATATCAACTGCCGTTTTGCTTTAATTTGCGAAGGCAGGTTTCTGGATGATTCAACTAATAATCTGCTGCTTTGAGATGTTGTTCCCGGAACTTCTCAACAACCTCTTTGACTTCCCCGCTGTTTTGCGTTTCCATAAGCGATGCCCGGAGAGCTGAGGCACCCGGAAAACCCTGCACATAGATTTTATAAAACCGCCGAAGCACTGCGAAATTACGGTTCTCCCGCCAGTATTCATCAAAAATGCGGGTGTGTAGCAGAAGCGTTTCCAGCTTTTCAGCCAACCTGGGTTCATAACCGGGATTGAAAATCCATGGATTAGTAAAAACGCCACGACCAATCATTACTCCGTCAATTTTATATTGTTCGGTTTTCTCATGAGCTTTCGCAATAGATTTCACATCTCCGTTTCCAAAAATCAATGTGTTTGGAGCAATTTCATCTCTTATCTTACTTGCTTTTTCTACTTCCTTCCAATCAGCCGGCACTTCAGACATGTCTTTTTGTGTGCGTCCATGGAGTGTTATAGCGGCCGGATTGGTTTCGAGCAAATTGCTAACCCAGGATTCTGTATTGTGCTTTTTGATGCCGGTTCGGGTTTTTATGGAAACAGGTAGCTCAGTACCTTCCATGGTTGCCAGCACAATTTCTTTCGCTAGCATAGGGGTGTTAATCAGCGCGGAGCACCCGCCGTTTTTCACGATTTTTTTCACCGGGCAACCCATGTTAATGTCTATCCCGTCGAAGTTCATTTCCTCTGTAATGTATTTCGCCGATCGATTGAATTTTACCGGGTCTGTACCCCAAATCTGGGCAACGATCCTAGTATTGGTTTTATTCAGCCAATGCCGTTCACTGTCAGAAATTTTGAAGCGTTTAACTACATTTTCCCGGCCCGTTTCATGCCAAAGCCCATCAGTGGAAGTAAATTCTGTAAACAGTACATCCAAATGATCGGGATGGGAGATACGCATCATCAGCTCACGGAATGCCGTATCTGTGACATCTTCCATTGGCGCCAGCGATATGACGGGCCTGGAAAGCGTTTTCCAGAAATTTTTATCGAAGTCCATTATGATTCCGCAGTTACTTGTTTTTGATTGATTTTCCTGAGGTTTGGCCGCAAACGGCTTTTGAATATTTTATTCTCACCAAATTTATCCGACAGTTTCTTGCGCAAAGCTAACTGCTCTTCTTCCGGAAGATGAATAATATCGCGACATTCATCGCTGCAGCAACCTTCATACTGAGCCGCACATTCTTCGCACTGGATAAATAACAGATGACAAATATCATTAGCACAATTCGTATGCCTGTCGGCAGGTTTACCACACTGATGACACCTCGAAATGATTTCGTCACTGATGCGCTCTCCCAATCGCTCATCAAAAACAAAATTCTTCCCGATAAAATTCGATTCCAGATCAAGCTGCTTGATTTTCCGGGCGTACTCAATTACACCACCATGCAATTGATTTACATCCTGAAACCCATGATGCTTCAGATAGGCGCTGGCTTTTTCGCAACGGATCCCACCGGTGCAGTAGAGCAAAACTTTCCGATCCTTTTGCTCCTTGAGCATATCCGTTACAATTTCGATTTCTTCCCGGAATGTGTCTGAATCGGGAGTGATAGCTCCTCTGAAATGCCCTACTTCACTCTCATAATGATTTCGCATATCCACTACAATGGTGTCCTTTTGTTGAGATAATTCATGAAAAGTGAGAGCATCCAGATGGTTACCCACATTCGTAACATCATAGCTCCCGTCATCCAGTCCATCCGCAACAATTTTGGGTCGGACTTTCATGGTAAGTTTATAAAAAGACTTTCCGTTATCTTCCACTGCATATTTAATAGGGATATCCTTCAACGCCTTATGCTCACCTAATTGCTCTAGAAAAGCCTGCATGTTGTGTTCGGGAACGGACATTTGCGCATTAATGCCTTCACGAGCAATGTAGATGCGCCCGAAACATTTTAACTGTTCCCATTCCTGATATAACCTGTCACGAAACTCCCGGGGATTAGCAATTCGGACATAGCGGTAAAAAGAAATGGTTATCCGATTGAATTTTTCTTCCATGAGTCTTTGCTTCAGGTCTCTTTTATCAATTCGATTATGCAACATGGCATTGTTTTTATTCAGTATCATTTAAAATAAGGCAAAAATACAAGAATCAGAAAAACCATGCTGTTCGCGAGCGAACAATTTTTGTTTTGCAACGAACACTCTTGCTGTATATCATAAGCAAATAATTTCATATAAACCACATAATCAGAAATTTGTAAAACATGGCATGGCAATGGAATTTAAGGGAAAAAACACAAGCAAAAAGCATTTTTATGGACAGAGCAATTAAGAAGAAAATATGGACGCCAAAACGAATTATTTCAATTGCATTGATAGCAGGATTTGTGGTGTTTATTGTGTATCTGCTGTTTTTCAGAGATAACGAAAGCAGACTTTATGTGGAAAATAATCAACTGTCGGTTGCTACGGTAAAGCAGGATAAATTTCAGGAATTTATACCCGTGGATGGTGTAGTCTATCCAAAGCATACAATTTACATTGATGCCGTGCAAGGTGGAATTGTAGAAAAACGATATGTAGAAGACGGAGCAATCGTAAAAGAGGGCGACAGCATTCTGAAATTAAAAAACGCAGATATGGAATTGCGTAATATGGAGCAGGAGACGCGCCTTTTTCAAACGCTTAACGAACTGGAAACCACCAAAATCAGTTTGCAGAAAAACATCTTCCAGCAACAGCGGACTTTAGTAGATGTGCGATATCAGATAGATAAAACCAAAAAGAATTTCACGCGTCAAAAGCAACTATATGACGATAAAGTCATTAGTGATAAAGAATTTGAGGATGCCCAGCGTGATTATGAGTATAACATGAAACAGCTTAAAATTCAGCGCAAGCTGATGGAGCTGGATTCTATCGTTGCTGTACGCAGAAACAAGCAGATTGAGGAGTCGATGATGCGTATGCAGAACAACCTACACCTGCTGCGCGAAAACCTTAACAACCTGGTTATTAAAGCCCCTGAAGATGGAAAACTCTCTTCTTTCAGTGCAGAAATAGGTGAGACAAAAAACCCCGGAGAACATCTCGGTCAGATCGACCAGCAAAAAGGATATAAGTTGAAAGCGCGCATTGATGAGCGGTATATTTCCAGAGTACACCCTGGCCAGCTTGCTGATATTGATTTTTCAGGCAAGACTTTCACGATGCAAATTCACAAGATTTATTCTGATGTAAATAACGGAGCTTTTGAAGTGGACTTTCATTTTGCAGATGAGCAGCCCAAAGGCATTAAAAGAGGCCAGACTATACAGATGCGCCTGAAATTCAGCAGCGCCAAAGATGCTACTATCGTGAAACGCGGAGGCTTTTTCCAAAAAACCGGCGGCAATTGGATTTTTGTCATCGAACCCGGTGGAGAATATGCGTATAAGCGGGACATAAGAATTGGAAGACAAAACAGCCGATATTATGAGGTGCTGGAAGGATTGAATCCGGGAGAAAAAGTGATAATTTCATCCTATGATTCTTTCGGACAAAAGGATAAATTAGTGTTCAAATAAACGCAAAAGCGAATTGAAACAGATAAAAGAATTAATAACAGATAAAAACAAGTACTATGATTAGAACAGAGAATTTAATGAAGGTTTTTCGTACAGATGAGGTGGAGACCACCGCATTGAACGAAGTAAGTATTGAAGTTAAGGAAGGGGAATTTGTTGCCGTTATGGGCCCGTCGGGATGTGGAAAATCCACATTGCTGAATATCCTTGGGCTTCTTGATAATCCTACATCAGGGAATTACTTCTTCCTTGATGAGGATGTATCAGGTTACAGTGAAAAGCAACGCGCCCGGCTTCGTAAAAGCAATATTGGTTTTGTTTTCCAGAACTTTAACCTGATCGATGAGCTCAATGTATTCGAAAATGTGGAGCTTCCGCTGATTTATTTAGGCATCTCTTCCAAAGACCGCAAGTTGATGGTCAACGAATCGCTGGAGCGCATGCAGATAGCACATCGCGCTAAGCATTTTCCGCTGCAACTTTCCGGTGGACAGCAGCAACGAGTTGCTGTGGCGCGCGCCGTGGTTGCCAAGCCTAAGCTGATTCTCGCCGACGAGCCTACCGGTAATCTCGATTCCGCCCATGGCGAAGAGGTCATGAATCTACTGGAATACTTAAATCAAAACGGAACCACTATCGTAATGGTGACCCACTCTCAGCATGACGCAAGTTACAGCCAAAGAATCATCAATTTGTTCGACGGACAAGTAGTGACTGAGAATATCAAAGAAGCAGTAATATAATTCGATATTCTCCTTTGGTTTTGAAGATGTACGGAAACCACATGGCATAGTATCACAAAAATTTAAAACGATGTTTAAAAATTTCCTGAAAATAGCGACCCGAAATTTCATCCGGAGAAAGTCATTCACCTTTATAAATGTTTTAGGGTTGGGAATCGGCATGGCCGCTTCGATACTCATTGCCATGTGGGTTTTCCACGAAATCTCTTACGATAAGTTTCACCGGGATGCCGATCGCATCTACAGGGTGGAGCGGGATATGTTCTTTCAGGGACAAAGACACAATGTTCCTGTAACCTCTGCCCTTTACGGACCGACATTGGTGGAAGATATCCCTGAAGTAAGTTCTTCCATGCGGTTAATGAACAGGGAAATCTCCATGAAGGATTCTAAAGATGTATTCCAGACCAAAAAAGTGATTTTTGTTGACAGTAATTTCTTCAGCTTTTTCACTTTCCCTCTGCTAAAAGGCAATCCGGAAACTGCGTTGAGGGAACCCAACTCGGTTGTATTGACGCAGAAAGAAGCCCGGCGTTTATTCGGTGATGAAGAGCCCATCAACAAAGAAACAGAAATTGAATGGTTTGGCGAAACTCACCGACTAAAAGTTACTGGCATAATGGAAAGTATACCGGACAATAGCCATTTCAAACCGAATATCCTGATCTCTTTTGCTACCACCGAAAAAGTGATGGAACATCAACACAGCCGATGGGCGAATAATTACTTATATAACTACATTAAGCTGGATGACAATGCAGATATCGCACAGGTGAAATCCAAGTCGGCAGGATTTGTTAAAAATCATATGTCACACCTACCGGATGTTTTTAACATTAACATCGATATCAATGATATGTTGGAACTTGAATTCAGGCCTCTGACTGACATTCATTTAACTTCCGGAGGACAGTATGATATAGCACCTCAAGGTAGCATGACCAGTGTGATTATTTTTTCAATAATTTCCGTGTTGATCCTTTTAATTGCCGCTTTCAACTTTATGAACCTTTCTACTGCTTTGGCAGAAAAAAGAGCCCGTGAAGTGGGATTACGAAAAACGATAGGAGCATCAAAAAAGACGCTGGTGATACAGTTTTTAGGCGAGTCTATGCTGATGTCGCTTCTGGCCTTCTTACTGGCAAGCCTATTGATAGAATTGGCCTTGCCTACATTCAATGATCTGTTGGAAAAAAACCTGACCTGGCATGTGCTAACGCAAACAGGGCCTTTATTTGCATTGATTATTATCGTTTTGGGAACAGGATTGCTGGCAGGACTCTATCCGGCATTTTATCTGTCTTCTTATTCACCGTTAGAAGCTTTGAAAAGCGGTGAAACACGTCGAAAGGGCGGTTTTTCCTTCCGCCAGGTTTTGGTTACCGCTCAGTTCTTTATCTCAATCAGCTTGATTATCGGAACAATTACGGCCTACAGACAGCTCAGCTATATGCAAAATAAACCGCTGGGATTTGACAAAGAGAACCTGGTGGTACTACCCTATCAAAGAAATCAGGTCACACGAGGGTTTGATACATTCAAGGGAGAACTACAAAAACATTCCGCTGTCAAGTCGGTAGCAAATTCAGCATCAGTACCTATTATTACAGGATTTAGCGATACCAGTTTTGAAACAGAGCTGTCCGATCAAAACCATTTTTCGATGATATTACCTGTTGATGGCGACTTCCTGGAAACCTATGGGCTGGAGCTTATTGCCGGAAGGGGGTTTTCAAGTGAAAGCACAATGGAAGACCGTTCAGTTTATATCCTAAACGAAAAAGCCGTAAAAGAGCTCGGAGTAGAAGACCCGCAAAAGGTTATCGGAACAAAATATGCCATGAGCGGCAGAGATTCATCCTATCAAGGCAGAATTATTGGCGTAGTTAAGAATTTTAACGTCAGGCCCTTGCGTCATGAAATCAGGGAGTTGACGCTATTCCCTGACAGAGGCTGGGGAGGAAATATATCGATAAAGGTTGTGGAAGGACAAATGCCACAAGCCCTGAAGCATATTGAGAAAACATGGAAAGAGATGTTTCCGGAGATTTTTTACATCTACAATATCATGGAAGAACAAGTAAACAGACAATATGCTGCAGAACAACAAATGCAGAATATTCTGCTGGCTTTCACCATTCTGACCATTTTTATTGCTTCACTTGGGTTATTCGGACTTGCCGCATTTATGGCTCGTCAAAAGTCAAAAGAAATTGCTATCAGAAAAGTGCTGGGCGCAGAAACATCAAACATCCTGCTGCAACTTAACAGCACTTTTGGCAAATGGATATTGATTGCTGTCATTCCTGCTGTACCGGTTACATGGTACTTCTTGGATAACTGGCTGTCGAACTTTGCTTACCATGTTAACCTCGAATGGTGGATATTCCTCCTGGCAGGCTTGGTAAGCGCCCTGGTCGCACTGATAACCATCAGTTATCAATCCTATAAAGCCGCTACTGCGAATCCTGTAGATGCAATAAAGTATGAATAAGAAGATAACGGAATTATGCTTAGAAATTTCATAATCATAGCGCTAAGGAACCTGAAAAAGCAAAGAGAATTTGCCATAATTACTATTCT
>CAYXJS010000035.1:0-21038 GCA_964465045.1 uncultured Bacteroidales bacterium
CTATCAGAAATACCGCCACCGGAGCTGGACCAAAACCGGGGTTTGTAAAGACTGCCAACACTTTTCGCACTGCCAGGGCAACGGCATGCACCTCCGCGATGAAAATACCGGCGAGCTTCTTTTCTGCCATCTGAACAGATTGGAAGAGGGGGAGAAATCACCTTCTTGCACAAACAAAATTCAGGCATGATGGCATAACTATTATTTCAGAAATTTTGTTGCAAAGCAGAAACGAAATAAAACTCGTTCAATACACCGGTTTCTGATGCCCACAATGGCCATCAGGTGAACTAAAAGCCAAAGTATCCATGCTGTTAAGCCACCCAGATGCAGGTAAGGTAAATCGGCTACAGCCCGTTTGCGACCGATTGTAGCAAGAGAACCTTTGTGCTTGTATTGAAATGGTTACGGGGTTTCATTGTTTTCCATGCTGACAAGGTTACGGATAAGCTGCTGTGCCTGCTGAATGGAAACCTGCGCTAGCTGGGGATGACCATGAGGGTATTCCCCGGCCTCCAGCAAACTAATGGTCATGTTAGAAAAATCCAGCTCAGGGTAATCTTTCGGGAGGATGTATTTCTTCATCTCGGCTAAAGCACCTGAAAGCTCCACTCCTGTCGGGCCGCCACCTACAACAACGACATTCATAAGCGCCTGAACTTCTTTTCCATCCTCATGATTCAGGGCCTGTTCATAGCTTTTCAGGATATTGTTGCGCAAATAGATGGCTTCAGAAACACTTTTCATAGGTACAGCATGTTCCCGGTATTCCTGATATTGGTCATTTTCTGCATAATCAACCCCTGTTTTATACAAATTACTCGAAATAAGGCAAATGGTTAACTTGCAGTAAAGGATAGTGTGTTGTTAAAGATTTAATTCTCAAAAAAGCACACTGAGCATTAGGTTTTATTTTATGGTTTTAATAAATTTGAAACTTGATGGATTGTGCTTTGTTTCGTTTTTCTGAAAACGTTGTGTGATCCTTAGCGTAAAGTCCACTTATTAATAAACCTAAAATCCCGGTCATGAATACTAAAACCACTCTGATTCTCACACTTTCTGTCTTTTTTATCTCTTTTAAAGCCCAGGCACAAATAGAGGATGAAATCAAATCGTTTGTGGACAGTACAGAAATTATCGTTATACAAGGGCGGAAAATGATAGCCCATGAAATTAATGAAAAGAAATATGATAAGGTCCTTGATATCTATGATTACCTTAACGAAAAGGCTATTGAAAGTGATTGCTATCCCTTTGCTTATGTAGAAAATATTTATTTGCTGACTGTAACAGCGCACTGGAACAGGTGGCTAGAAATGGCCGAAAACTATGATAAGTTTGATAAACCACTTTGTAGCCAGATTGATAACAGAATAATCAGCATTTTATTCGATGAATTACAGAAAAACGACTCTCTTCTAAGGAATGAGATAGAGAGAAGCAATTTGAAAAGAGAAGAAAAAGACATTATTTCTCTTTTTCTCTTCATTTCAGAGAACGGTGCCGATAACATGGAATACGCGAAAAAGTTAAAAGAGTTCAGAAAGAACTATCCACAAACCCAGTTTCAAAGTTTTCTTGAAAAATTTATGCCAGGTAAACCAGTAAAAACGTGTCTGGGTTTTTCTGTAGGTGCTACACAGGTTTCATTAACCTCAAATTTGGCTGAGAATTTTGAGCCTAAAACCCTGGTAAATTTTGCTATGGATATCGATGTTAATCGATTTCACTCCTCCCTGACTTTTAATGTTGGGTCGTTAGCATTACAGAATCCATTTAGTGCAGAACTCGAAGGGGTTCAATATGATTTTGAAATGAATGAAGACTTTTATTTTCTGAATGCCGGAGTGGATGTAGGATTTTTCATTGTTAAATCAAAACACATCAATATTGCTCCGTATATGCATTTAGGTTCAACCGTGCTGGAAAGCAAATTATTTAACGATAATAATAATGAGGATGAACTTGAGCTTATAAATAAGTTTACTTATGGTGCTGGTTTATTTACAGAAGTGAAACTTATCAAATTCAGTCATTCCAATTATAATTTCTATACCCAAAGTACAGTGGAATCAGAAAGCTTTATTGGCCTTAAACTTGAAGCAGGGTATAATAAAGTTAATGGTGCAGAGTATAATGCCTATGAAGGTAATTATGCTTACGCAAGGGTTTCTTTGGTATATGGGCTAAGTTATCTTTAAGAATAACAATTCATAATTTGAGTGCTGGTGTTATGTGATATGTTCATTGACTATAAGAATATAAAAAAAATCCTTAAGCGATTACAGTTCCCTGATAAAACTTTCCAGGTCAGCATCCTGATCTTAGGTTCAGAAATCTTAAACGGTTCTACATCAAGCTCTGCTCAAACATCCGGAATGATTATGCACTGCTGCTTCGACATTTTGGTCTGATAGGAATGTTTTTAAACCTTTTTCTGAAAGTGCTATCATATCTTCCAGGGAGTCAAACTGCTGAAAGAGCTAATGGTAAACATCCTGGAAGCAAGCTTGTCATAACTTATAGCCAAAGTCAGGAACCATGCATATTTGTTCCTGTAAAGCTAGAAAAATGGCGAACGCTCAGAGCTTGCGAGTTTGGCGAATGATATGTTATAGATTAAACCCGAAAGGTGATAAGTATTATCTTTGCTCTTAATGTCGGCAAAAGGGAAAGACTATGAAGGGATTCAAACTGAGAATTACGACCTGCTTTACTGGAATAATAATTTTATTTCTAATATCAGCAATCCCGGCGAACAGTCAAAATACCCATTTGAAAAACCTGTATGCTATTATTCCACAAACGGGAAAATATGATTCTTTGCGACTCAATAGAATTGATTCACTGAAAACACAATTTAATCAGGTTTCTGAGGAGAAACTTCAAAAGCGTCATCAATTGAGCTATCAATTATTTAGAGAGTATGAATCTTTTCGTTTTGATTCAGCGTATCGCTATATCGAGAAAACTCAAAGACTGGCTAATCAACTTCAGGACACTGAAAAAGTACATATTGCCCAAATTGGTTTCGGGCAGATTTGTGTGTCGGCAGGAATGTATAAAGAAGCACTGGATACGCTTCTGACCATTCAGCCAAATACGTTGATGAGGGAAAACCGTTCTTTGTATTATGGTCTTTTAGGACGATGTTATGGTGAAATGGAAAAAATAAGTAATATCCCGGAATTTTCAGAAAAATACAACGATTTAGCTGCTGCTTATCGCGATTCTGCCCTTATGAATACTGAAAACGGAACAATTTTCAATAGGTTTCTTAAAGGGTTCATAAAGTTTCAAAGCGGAGAAAAGGAATATGCTTATCAGGAGCTTAATGAACTTTTAGAAGAACAGGAGTTGGGCCGGAGAGATTATGCGGTGGTAAATTATGTTTTAGGACATATTGCAAGAGACCTGAATATGCCTGATAGTGCTATAAGTTATTGGGCCCGGGCAGCAACAGCCGATATAAAGTCGGCCACAAAAGAAACGCTGGCCATAATCAAATTGGCCAAAATGCTTTTCGATCGGGGTGAAACAAGGAAAGCAGCCATACTTATTCGAAAGGCCAATAAAGATGCTTTATATTTTGGGGCACAGCAGCGAAAAATAGAAATCGTTGAGATTCTTCCATACATCGAGCAGCAAGTTATACAACGCATTGAAAAGCAAAAGCAGCGATTGATTACTTTAGGAATTGTCGTTTCGGCTTTGCTTGTTTTTGTAATACTGTTAGCTGTTATAATTTATCGTCAGATGGTAAAAATAGAGAAAGCCAAGGCTGCCGTTACAAAAGCGAATAGGAATCTTGAGGAAGCGAACCAAAAAAAGGAAGAACAAAACCAACAGCTTCAGCAAATTAACCAGCTCTTGCTTGAGGCTAACAAAATTAAAGAGGAGTACATTGGTAACTTCTTTATAAAAGATTCCGCTATTTTCGAAAAGCTTGAAAACTACCTGAAAGAAATTGATGAGAAACTACGTCAGGGAAAGATTAAAGAAATCAATCATCTTGTAAAAACTTTTGATCCTGAAAAAGAGAAAAGCGAATTACTGGCCCACTTTGATAAAATATTCATTCAGCTTTTTCCCGATTTTATCTCACAATTCAACTCTCTTTTCAGAAAAGAAGATCGAGTAAATTTAAAAAGCGGTGAAGTGCTGAACATTGAGCTGCGCATTTTTGCATTAATCCGGCTTGGCATAAAACACAACGAAAAAATAGCACAGATTCTCGGCTATTCCGTAAATACCATTTACACTTACAAAACAAAAGTGCGTAACAAATCCATAGTAAATAATGACGATTTTGATAAAAAACTTATCGAAGTAACAGAAATGAAGTTATAATATTTTAATATTGACGAAGCAATTTTCTATATATCATCCTCTCCAACGCACCAACTAAAACGCTGTATATCAATATTTAAAACAATAGAAGCACCCTGTATTTTCTTTATTCTCCTCTAGATAGCTTCAATTCCGGTTGGTTTGATAGTAATTTTGAGTCATGCAAAAATTAGTTCTAATTGCGATTCAATGACCAATCAATCAAACTATGACAAAATGCTAAATACTACAAGTTTTTCAAAACTACTAAACACCCTAAAAAGGATAAGCTTCCTGCTATTTTTTATTACAGGAATGCAATCGATTACGATAGGGCAAGAGACAGATAACCGTTTTATGGTAAAAGGCTCTGTTCTGTCAGAAAACGGGGAAACACTTCCTGGAGTTTCTATTATGGAAAAAGGAACTACAAATGGTACTATTTCTAATACGGAAGGTAAATTCTCTATTTCAGTTAAAGACCAGAATGCCGTTTTGAGATTTACTTATTTAGGCTTTAAGCCAAAAGAAGTAAATATTGAAGGAAAAGTTAACCTTGAAATAACGCTACAGGAGCTAGCTATCGGGCTGGATGAAGTAGTGGTGGTTGGCTACGGCTTACAAAACAGAAAAGACCTTACGGGTTCTGTTGCCTCTGTGGATATCGATGAGCTTGAGGGTATTACAGCGCCTAATATTGGGGAAGCTATTCAGGGTAAAATTGCCGGTGTTCAAATCGTTAACTCGGGTAATCCGGGGACCAACCCCACCATTCGTATTCGTGGGGTAGGAACCATTGGAAGTAATGATCCGCTGGTGGTGGTGGATGGTATGCCCCTTAACGGAGGATTAAACCAGGTCAATATGAATGACGTGGAGTCGATGCAGGTTTTAAAAGATGCCTCTGCAACCGCTATTTATGGCGCACGCGGCGCCAATGGAGTAGTTATTATCACAACAAAAAATGGAACCCGCGGAGAATCGGCTATCAAATTCGATTATTCAACGGGTATTGCTGAGCCTACGAATATGATTGATGTGTTGGATGCACAGCAATTTGCTCAGTATCATAATGAAATGCTTAGCAACGGCGGAATAGAACCGAACCCTGACTTTGCCAACCCGGAATCACTGGGTGCTGGTACTGACTGGTTAGATGCTTTTTTCAGAGCAGGAACTAAAAGCAATTATACGCTTTCATACAGCACGGCCAACGAAAAATCGAAAGTATACTCTTCACTGAACTATTTTAAACAAAAAGGTACGATTATTAGTACAGCCTACGAGCGATACATTTTGCAGTTTAATACCGACACCAAAATCACGGATAATATCTCCTTTGGAAACAATCTGAAACTGAATCATGACATCAAAAACTCAGGCGATGTGAATATTCAGAATGCAATGCTTTCTCTCCCAACCCAGCCTATTCGCCGCTCGGATGGTGTTTATAGTGGTCCAATCGGTCAGCCGATTTATTCGGGTGATATCCAAAACCCTATAGGCAAGGCCAATACGGTACAGAATGAAACGAAAGGATATAACATTCAGGGTTCATTATTTGGTGAAGTTGAGTTTTTTGATCACCTGAAATTTAAAACCCTTGTCGGGATAGAAGGAAATTTCTGGAAACCAACCAACTGGGCTCCGGCCTACCATTGGGATTCTCATTCACAAGAGGATGCCCATTTGTCAGAAAGTTTTAATCAAAGCCTCACGTATATGTGGGATAATACGCTTACTTATGACAACAACTTTGAGAACGGGCTTAATCTGGTAGCGCTCCTGGGCTCCAGTGCGCAAGAAAATCGTTATGAATATATCAGTGGTTCCATTCAGAATTTCCCGAGCGATCAAACGCAAACATTAGACAACGGAGTAGATCAGGTGACGCTCAACGGAACGGCTACAGAATGGTCTATTTTCTCCTACTTTGCCCGGGTTAATATGAACTATTACGCTAAATATTACCTCACTGCCACAGTGCGACGGGATGGTTCTTCGCGTTTTGGAGAAGGGAATAAATTCGGGACCTTTCCATCTGTATCAGCGGCCTGGCGCCTCTCTAAAGAAGACTTTTTTAATGTTGATTTTGTAGATGATTTGAAAATCCGGGCTGGATTTGGAATAACCGGTAATCAAGAGATAGGAAACTACTCCTTTGCTTCTACCTACAACACCTACTTGTATAATTTCAACGGAAACTACGTAACAGCTGCTGTTCCTACTGTGCTTCCCAATCCGGACGTAAAATGGGAGTCGCAGGAACAGTACAATGTAGGCCTTGATGTGGCATTGCTGGATGAGCGGGTGAACCTATCGGTAGATGGCTATATCAAAAACACCAAAGATATGTTGGTGCCGCAATCCGTACCTGTTACCTCAGGTTATTCGGATGTTTATGTGCCATTCGTCAATGCGGGAGAAATCAAGAATACCGGTGTTGAATTAAAGCTGAATACTCAGAATATTTTGAAAACCGATTTTAGCTGGAATTCTGATGTAGTGGTATCATACAACAAGAATGAAGTGGTGGATATCAACAGTGATGTACCACTTACAACAGGAAGCATTGGGTTGAATTACAATTTGTCACGTATTCAAAACGGGCAACCGGTAAATATCTTTTACGGCTACATACAAAACGGACTGTTCCAGAATCAGAGTGAAGTGGACGGACATGCCACTCAGGTTCCCGGCGACTCGCCCAGCAATGGAACGGCTCCGGGAGACATTCGCTTTTCTGACCTGAATAACGACGGTTTGATTACAGACGCCGATCGTGCTTTTATCGGTGATCCTAATCCTGATTTAATCTTCTCATTTAACAACACATTGAATTATAAAAACTTCAGCCTGAATATATTCCTTCAGGGTGTTTATGGAAATGAAATCTTCAATGCCAACCGCATATTCACTGAGGGTATGGCGGTTACTACTAACCAGGTAGCTTCTGTACTCGAGCGTTGGAATGGCGAGGGGACAAGCAGCAGTGTTCCCAGAGCCGTTTATGGCGACCCTAACAACAACAGTAGGGCATCCACTCGCTTTGTGGAAGATGGCTCATACCTGAGAGTGAAATCAGTGATGCTTTCCTATACCTTCCCGGATGATCTTTTCGGAAAAAAATATTTCAAGAACGCCAAGGTATACATCTCAGGACAAAACCTCCTGACGATTACGAATTACTCAGGATTTGACCCTGAAGTGGCTACAAGTGGCATCGATAATAACTTCTATCCTGTTACCAGAACGGTTTCAGTTGGATTAAATGTTGGACTATAAAAAGAGAGAATAATGAAGATCATAAAACTTATATCAATCATAATGGTGTTGCTTATCACAACCAATTGTACAGATGATTATCTTGATAAGGCACCCCTTGACAGTATTAACACTTCAAATTATCCCTCAGATGCTGAGGAACTTGAAACGATAGTCAATGGCGCATACCAGCCATTGCAGTGGCCAAAGCTTTATAACATGCGGATGTGGACTTCCGATATTATGGCCGGAAACAGTATTGTGGGAGCCGGTGGTGGTTCTGATGGAATAGAAACGCAAAACATGGCCAATTTTGTTACGGCTCCGGATAATGCCGGTGTACTTGACTTGTGGCGCGGCCCATGGCCTGGAATTCTGATGGCTAATATCGTTTTGCAGGAAGCTCCGAAACTGGATATTGACGAAGGCATCCAAAACCGATCGATGGGAGAAGCATATTTCCTGAGGGCACATTATTACTTTATTTTGGTGCGCTACTTTGGGGATGTTCCCCTGGTAACAGAGCCTGCCAATGCAGAGAGTGAGCTGCTGCCAGCCAGAACATCGAAAGATGTTGTTTATGAACAGATAATAAGTGATTTGGAAAGCGCTGCCAACCTTTTGCCAGCTAAAAGCACTTACTCTGATCAGGATCTTGGCAGAGCCTCCAAAGGAGCGGCTCTCGGAATATTGGCTAAAGTACACCTTACACTTGGCAACTGGAGTAATGTGGTGGATTATACCACACAAATTGAAAACCTGGGCTATGCGTTGAATATCAACTATGCCGATAATTTTAATTCGGATACTGAAAACTCGATAGAATCACTGTTTGAGGTGCAGTATCATAGTGACGGAGGATATAACTTTTGGAGTAATGAAAACCAGGCATCCTGGACCAGTCCATTTATGGGTCCACGCGGATCAGGCTTTGTGGCAGGTGCTTATGGCTGGAATCAACCTACAGACGAGTTTATGCAAGCATACGAAGAAAACGATGCGCGTAAAAACATCACAACACTCTACCAGGGGTGCCCTGACTTTGACGGAAATGTTTATGATCCCGCCTATTCTTTAACGGGATATAATGTCCGTAAGTTCTTAGTTCCTAAAAGTATTGCGGCAAGCTACGACAACAGCCCTTTGAATTTTCCGGTATTGAGGTATGCTGATGTGCTGCTGATGAAAGCAGAAGCCTTAAACGAGCTGGGCAGAACGGCCGAAGCGGAAGTACCGTTAAACAGAGTAAGAAACAGGGCGGAGTTGGATGATATTCCATCCGGGTTGGATAAAGATGCTTTCAGGCAGGCCGTTATACATGAGCGTCGCATGGAGTTAGCTTTCGAAGGCCAGCGTTGGTTTGACCTTATCAGGGTAAATAATGGCCAGTATGGTATCGACTTTTTACACTCCATTGGAAAAACAAATGCCTCCGAAAAACACTTGTCACTTCCTGTTCCTCAGATTGAACTGGACAGGAATCCTAATTTAACTCAAAATCCAGGATATTAAAAAACAGAATCATGAAAAAGGGAAACATTTTAAAGAAGCTATTTTTTGCAATTACTCTATCATTGCTGATTGTAGTTAGTGCATGTGATGAAGAATATCCCGTTATTCCGGATGATATAAATTATGCAGAACTATCGCTGTCAGTCTCTGATACCAATCTGGTACTGGATCAGCGTTTTGAAGAAAATGAATTGAAGTTTAACTGGACTCCAGGAAACAATGAAGGAAGCAATGCTCCGATCAGTTATAAACTGGAGCTTGATAAGGCAGGCAATGGATTCGCCAGTCCTGTTGTATGGGATCAGGGAATAAATAAATTAGCTTTTAGTATTAGCTATGGAGAGCTGAATGAGTATTTACTCAATGAATTTGAATTGGATCCCTCAACAACACATGAATTGATGGCTCGGGTCACAGCTTTTTCACCGGATGGGGAATTTGAAAATCAAGTGGCAACAGCAGGTTTTATGATTGAGCCTTTTGATCCTATAAGTACAGAACTATATCTTTTCGGAAGCGCCAACCCACAAGGTGAAGAAATATCAGCAGCGCTTGAAATGACTCCGGTTGAAGATGAATCAGGAGTTTTTACTTATGATGGTGAATTGACATCAGGTTCATTCCGTTTTGCTGTGAATAAAGACGAATCTCTGACACAGGATTTTTATACCCGCGACCCTGCTGACTCATCCTTAATGATTTATAATCAGGGAGGCATCGGCGAGGACTTACAATGGGATATAAATGAGGAAGCCCAGTATCTTGTTACCGCAGATATTCTGGAGAAAACCATTTCTATTGAACTTTCAAATGAACCACCATTTAGTCAGATATGGATGATAGGTGATGCTACGCCAAGTGGATTTGATATTGACACACCTGATGAATTCACGCAAAGTGAGGAAGACCCTTTCATTTTTACATATGAGGCAAACTTTTCAACGGGAGAGTTTAAAATATTTGCCGGCCCTCTTGGAGATTGGTGTGGTGAATGGTATCGTCCGTTTGAGCAAGGTCAGCCGCTGGATGTTACTGATGTTAACCAAAACTCAGGGTGTGAAGAAGATTATAAATGGGTTATAACCGATGAGAACAAAGGCCGTTATAAGGTAATACTGGATACCCGTGAAAACACGATCATTTTTGAACGTATCAATTTGTATATGATTGGCGATGGAGGTCCCAATGGATGGAACATTGCAGACCCTGAACCCTTGGATTATCAGGATGGCACGTTTGTTTTTGAAGGAGAACTTGGGAGTGACAACCCTACAGGAGAATTTAAATTCTCGAAATTTAAAGGCGACTGGTGTGATGGGGTCTGGATTAATTCTGCTGAGCCCAATCAGTCAGTCTTAAATACTGAATATATTATTACGCATGGCTGCGATGGTCCTGATAATAAATGGAAGTTATCAGACGGCGATGCCGGTAGTTATCTCATTACCATAAATCTTGATAGCGAAGAATTAACCATAACAAAACAATAGTTTAGAAACCAGAAAATACCTGTGCAGCCCTTCCAGGGCCTGACAACTAACCGGGAGGGCTCACAGGTATTATGCTCAAAAAAAAATATGAATGCCTCATAAAACATTGTACATAATAATCACCATTCTAATACTCGGATTTCTGTATTCCTGCGATAAGAAAGATGATACGGATAACCCGTCTATACCTGATCTGCCTGTAAATCCTGAAACGCCGGCATTCAGAAATTATGATATCGCAACCGATAAGGCTGCATACAATCCCGGGGAACAGGTTAACTTTGAACTGAAAGCAAATACTTTGCCTGCCACTGCCAAAGTTAGATACAAGCATCTGAATCAGATAATCGAGGAAAATAATCTTACAGAAAACAGCTGGCAATGGACAGCTCCCAACAATGACTTTAAAGGTTACATTGTTGAGGTGTTTGTTGAGGAAGAGGGTAAAGAAATAATCCTTTCAACTATAGGCGTGGATGTGTCATCAGATTGGACACGGTTTCCTCGTTATGGTTTTTTATCTAAGTTCCCGGAGCTCAGCCAGGATGAAATTGATGAGGTGATGGATAACCTGAACCGGTATCATATCAATGGCCTTCAGTTTTACGACTGGCACAAAAAGCATCATCAACCACTCCCGATGAATAACGGAAATCCACAAGATAGCTGGAAAGATATTATTAACAGGGACGTTTATTTTTCAACAATAGAAAATTATATTGAGGCTGCCCATGAGCGCAACATGAAGGCAATGTTTTATAACCTGATTTATGGCGCCTGGGATAATGCTGAGAGCGATGGCGTTTCTGAGCAGTGGTATGTTTACAAAGATCAGTCAAATTCGGAAAAAGATTTTCACCCTTTGCCCAACCCCCCCTTTTTAAGTAATATTTATTTGTTGGATCCATCCAATGAAAATTGGCAGCAATACCTGGCCAATGAAAATCAAAAAGTTTATACCCATCTTGATTTTGATGGGTTCCACATGGATCAGTTGGGCGACAGAGGCATCCGTTACCGCTACAACGGTTCTGATCTCAACTTATCTGAAACGTATAAGCCCTTTATTGAAAGCATGAAAGCTACTCATCCTGATAAAAATTTAGTCTTGAACGCTGTTAATCAGTACGGACAGGAGCAAATTGCAGAATCATCCACCGGATTTTTGTATACGGAAGTTTGGTCGCCCAACGACCGCTACAGTGATTTAGCTAACATTATCCGCTTAAATAGTTCATACAGTAATGGAGAGAAAAACACCGTGCTTGCTGCATACATGAATTATGATATGGCTGATAATCAGGGATATTTTAATACCGCTGGGGTTTTGATGACAAATGCAGTGATTTTTGCTTTTGGAGGTGCTCATCTAGAGCTTGGTGAACATATGCTTGGTAAGGAATATTTCCCGAATGATAACCTGAGGATGAAACAGGATTTAAAAAACACCTTACCAAATTATTATGATTTTATTACGGCCTATCAAAACCTGCTTCGCGATGAAGGCTATTTTAATACAGTGGCAACCCAATCGCTTGATGAAAAGCTACCCTTGGAAAACTGGCCTGCAGGACAGGGAAGCGTGGGTGTGGTTGCTAAAAAGCTGGACAACAATCAAGTGGTGCATCTGATTAACTTTAAAGACTCCACCACTCCTTATTGGCGTGATAACCAGGGCACACAGTCTGCACCGGCAATGGTTCAGGACGCAGAAATTACGATTGAGACAGACAAACCAGTAAAAACGGTGTGGGTGGCTTCTCCTGATTTTATAGGTGGCGCTTCACGCAGCCTCGAATTTGTACAGAAAAATGGTGGGGTTTCTTTTACGGTTCCGGAATTAAAGTATTGGACAATGATAGTTTTAGAGCATGAATAATTTTATAAAAAGCATACAACTTCTGGCGCTTGGTTTATTAACCGTATTCGCTGAAACCACTTCCGCACAATCTGTGTTCCCCGAACAGTGTAATTCTTCGGAGGTCAAAGGGAATGAGGTGATTTTCCATTGTGAGAATCAGATAGACGTTCAGTTCAAACTAATTGATGAAGGAATTTTCAGAATCTGGTATGATCAGAATGGTTTTTCACGAAACAACCCTTCGTTTGCTGTAATAAAGGAGCCTGAAAAAATCGCTGTGAATATTACTGAGATGACTAACCGCTATGAAATATACACTGGTGATTTGATTGTTCGGGTATATAAATCTCCTTTCAGTATAAAAATCTTCGATAAATATCAGAAACTGATTATGTCTGATTACCAGGATAAAGGATTTGAAACAGACTCTACGTATATTATCAGCCGAAAAGTTCTAAAGCCCGGAGAAAAAATTTACGGTCTCGGAGAAAAAAATGGTCCGCTGAACCGGGTGGGAAGCACTTTTAAAATGTGGAACAGCGACAAGCCTTGCTATGGCTTAAATGAAGATCCCTTGTATAAAAGCATACCCTTCTTCATGAGCAGCAGTGGTTATGGCCTATACTTCGATAACACTTTTAAAACCGTTTTTGATTTTGGTGTGGAAAACAAGGAGTCTTATTCCTTTTCAGCGCCCGGAGGAGAAATGTTGTATTATTTCATTTACGGGCCAGAATATCGGGAAATTATCAGCAAATATACCGACCTGACCGGGCAGCCAATAATGCCACCCGACTGGGCAATGGGTTTTTCGCAATGCCGTGGACTACTGACTAGCGAAGATTTAACCCGAAAGATAGCGGAAGGTTATCGCCAGCGGCAGATCCCGTGTGATATCATTTACCAGGATATCGGCTGGACCCAGTACCTGCAGGATTTTGAGTGGCATGATGAAAAATATGAAAACCCCCAAAAGATGGTATCAGATCTTGCTTCTGATGGCTTCAAAGTGATTGTTTCGCAAGATCCGGTAATTTCTCAGGCCAACCAGAAGCAATGGACAGAAGCTGATTCTCTTGGTTTCTTTGCGAAAGATATCCGTACGGGTAAGAGTTATGACATGCCCTGGCCTTGGGGAGGAAACTGCGGTGTGGTAGACTTTACTAATCCGGAAGTGGCTGATTGGTGGGGAACGTACCAGCAAAAAGTATTGGATGATGGAGTGCGGGGCTTTTGGACAGATATGGGAGAGCCTGCCTGGAGCAACGAGGAAGATACAGACAGGCTTTTTATGAAACATCACCTGGGAATGCATGAGGAGATACACAATGTGTATGGCCATACCTGGGATAAAGTGGTTACTGAGCAGTTTGAGAAAAGAAATCCCAACCAACGTATTTTCCAGATGACAAGGTCTGCTTTCGCAGGAATGCAGCGCTATACTTTCGGTTGGTCGGGCGATGCCGGAAACGGCCGGGAAGTTACGGAAGGATGGAAAAAGTTAAAAGCCCAGATTCCACTGGCGCTGTCAGCAGGAATGGGAGGAATTCCATTCTGGAGTTGCGATATTTCTGGGTATTGCGGCGATATTGAGGATTATGAAGAGATGAGTGAACTTTACGTGCGATGGCTGCAGTTCGGGGTTTTCAATCCGCTGTCGCGTGCACATCACGAAGGAAATAATGCCGTAGAGCCGTGGTTGTTTGGCGATGAAGCCACCGAAATCAATAAAAAGGCCATTGAGTTAAAGTATACGCTGTTTCCGTATATCTACACTTATGCGCGTGAAGCTCACGACACAGGAATGCCGCTAATGCGGGCACTCTTCCTTGAGTATCCTTTTGATAAAGAAGTTGAAAACCTGGATACGCAATTTTTTTTTGGAAAAGAGTTATTGGTGGCACCGGTCGTGGAAGAAGCGGCAGCCACGAAAAGGGTCTATTTCCCTGAGGGGATATGGATCGACTATCAAAATCCGGAAAATCAGTATGAAGGTGGACAATGGAAAGAAATTCCTGTAAAGCTTGAAACTATTCCTCTTTTCGTGAAAAAAGGAACCATCATACCAACCATGCCTGTGATGCAATATATTGGTCAGAATCCTGATTATCCACTTATTCTGAAAGTTTTTCCGCCTGAAATATACAACGAAGCCAAGTTTATGGTGTATGAGGATGACGGCGATAATAACGATTATAAGCAGGGAAGCTTTGCGAATAGGAATATCAAGGTGTTTACAAAAGATAATGCCATTGAAATAGAATACAATGACACGGTATATCAAAGGTTTTCTGCGGTTGAGAGAGACCTTTACTACGATGTTAAGCTTGAGAAAAAGCCCCGGAGAATTACTTTCGGGAAAGAAAATATCAAGAAAACCAGAAATAATTTGCAACCCGGCGAGAGAATAGAAAAGGTGAAATGGTACTGGGACAAATCAAAGCAGATGTGCCGGATTTATATACCAAAAGAAATGGAAAACCATAAAAAATTGAAAATCATTTTCTAACTATAAAAATTGAATACTATGAAGAACTACCTTTACTTTTTAACTTTTAGTGTTTTGCTGATGATTTCTGGATCATCTTATGCGCAAAATATGTTTGCTCGCGGATCATTTAATGAATGGAATATTGATCATAAAATGGTCTGGCATAATGATGTTTGGGAGGCCAAATCGGTGTTTATGACTGCCGGAGAACATCAGATGAAATTTGCAGATACCGAAGACTGGACCGGTGATGACTGGGGCAATGGCGAAGGCCTTAGTGGGTATGTTGAGTTAACCACTGGTGGTGGACCAGAAACAACTTTTACTGTCGAAAACGAAGGTTATTACAACATTACCTTCGATACCGTGAGTCTTTACTATGAAATCACTTATTCTGATTTTTCAGCCAATCAAACTTTAATGTTTGCTCGTGGCGATTATAATGATTGGAATCTGGATAACCGCATGTACCTGACGGCAAATAACCGCTGGTTAAGCTATCCTGTCAATATGGAAGAGGGAAGCTATGAAATGAAATTTGCCGACACAGGCGATTGGACCGGTGACGACTGGGGTAACAGTGATGGACTATCAGGCGTGGTGGAGCTCACCACTGGTGGCGGACCAAATTTAACCTATGAGATTACTAATCCGGGAGATTACCTGATTACACTGAATGATGAAACTCTTGAATATGAGATATACTTAGATGACACAGATGTAGACTATCTCCACGCAGAAAATGCTTTTAGCATATATCCGAATCCGGCATCAGGTTGGTTTTATATAGAAAATCCCGAAAGGGAAAAAATACAGAATGTAATGATGTATAACTTAAAAGGTCAGTTACTTTACCAGAAAGAAGTTCAGGCAAATGAGCAAAAAATACATGTTAACGTCCCGAAAGTTAAGAATCAGTCATGCATTTTGAAAATACAAAGTGAAAACCGTATCTCGGTGAAACGGATCATCATTAATAATTAGTAATTGAGTTTGTTAAGAAGGCTGATTCATAATTCGTTTACTGGCCAGTTGGCTCTTTCTGCTCTTTATATGAAAGATAATAGAATTATGAAACAGCCTTTTATTTCGAATATTATTTAATCGGGCATCCTATGAAAAAAATTCTGTGGCTGTTTCTGCTACCAATCCTTTTTGTGTCTTGTAATCAGCAAAGCAATAAAATTTACCAGTCAGAAAAGTTTGATATTGAAAAGGATAGGGTGGTTCAAGGCGAATTTACAGCAAAAGTGGTATCTGCTGGCGAAATCACTTCAAATTATCGTTCAACAGCAAGTGAGAACTTTTCCAGGCTAATTACTTTTAAGTTCAGCATTAATGAAAAAGACAATGAAAACCCCTCAGGGCAGGATCATTGGCTAATTATTGATGAAGAGCATGAGTCGCCTGTTATTGCCTTTGGTCATGACCCTGAACCGCAACCTGAAGATCCCGGAACAAACTTACCTGCTAACTATGAATACACTTTCAGGGTGGATATGTCTCCGGTGTTGAATCAGTTTGATAGTTTAGGCTACTATCAAACATTTGATGGAAGAAAAATCGCTAAAGATGATTTTAAGGGGGTTTATATTGCCGGAGGCTCCGATCCGCTTTCCTGGGATTTTTCCAATCTGCAGGAAAACCAATTGAAAATGAACGATGAGGATGGTGATAGTATTTATGAGTTGACCGTTAAACTAAACCCTTACGATGAAAAGGAATTAGAAACAAAGTCATGGAAACTTTCCACGGATCTTTCTGAAAAGCCAAGCTATAAATCTGATCAGCCTTTAGTTGATGCCCTTTTTAAGCTTTCTCTCGAAGAAGCGATTATGAATATTGAGGATGACAGCACCTTACGCACAGGAGCAAAGTGGAGTGGTGTATGGACCCGGGATATATCTTACAGCATTTTTCTTGCTTTTGCTTATCATGAGCCTGAGATTGCAAAAATCAGTTTACTGAAAAAGGTAAAACGAAGTCGCATCATACAGGATACCGGATCAGGCGGAGCCTGGCCTGTTTCATCAGACCGGACTACCTGGGCTTTGGCAGCGTGGGAGCTGTATAAGGTTACAGGCGATAAAAACTGGCTGCAAAAAGCATTTGAGGTAATTAGAAATACACTTGAGGATGATTACAAAACCCTCTATTGTGAAGAAACGGGGATGTACCGCGGAGAATCATCATTTCTCGATTGGCGTGAGCAGACCTATCCGAAATGGATGTCGAACAAAGATATTTTTCTGTCACAAAACCTGGGCACTAATGTGGTTCATTACCAGGCTCATCGTATTGCGGAAATGATGGCCACGGAATTGGGTGAGGCTCACGAAAAGTTTGCACAAAGAGCAGAAATGATAAAAAAGGGACTTAACAAACACCTCTGGGTACCTGAACAAGGTTACTATGGTCAGTATCTTTACGGAAGAACTTACCAAAAGCAATCTCCGAGGTTCGAAGCTCTCGGGGAGGCACTTGCAATAATTTTCAATGTTGCGGATAAAGAAAAGACAAAAGAGATAGTCAGCAGTGCACCGCTCACGCCATTCGGAACCACATGTATTTATCCGCAAATTCCGGATATTCCCCCATACCATAACAATGGGATATGGCCGTTTGTGCAGGCTTACTGGAATTTGGCAGTGGCTAAAGCCGGAAACGAGAAGGTTTTGAATCATGGACTGGCTTCAATCTACCGTCCGGCTGGGCTTTTCTTAAGTAATTATGAAAATTTTGTGGCCGAAAATGGAGATTATGTGGGGACTGAAATTAACTCGCACCGTATGCTCTGGTCTATGGCAGGGAACCTTGCTATGGTTCACCGGGTGTTTATGGGCATGAGCTTTGAAACCGATGGC
The DNA here is from genome assembly GCA_964465045.1 of uncultured Bacteroidales bacterium. Classification (GTDB taxonomy): domain Bacteria; phylum Bacteroidota; class Bacteroidia; order Bacteroidales; family JAIPAH01; genus JAIPAH01. The sequence continues at coordinate 17,815 of CAYXJS010000035.1, forward strand.
ATAAGGTTTAAACCTGTTATTCCAAAAGGGTATGATGGGAAAAAAGTGTTAAGGAATTTCAAATACAGAGAAGCAACCCTTTCAATTACAGTTGAAGGCTTTGGTAATAAAATCAAGCAATTCAAGCTGGATGGTGAGGTTATGGATGATCCTTTTATACCGGCTGACTTATCTGGGTTTCACGAAATTAGAATCCGAATGGAAGATAATCCGTTCGATAAGCAAAAGGCAAACTTCGTGGAAAATCAGTTTTCTCTTCCATCCCCGAAAGTGAAGGTTGAAAATGGGAATCTTATTTGGGATGACCTTGAGCAGGAGCCGGAGTATCACATTTTCAGAAATGGTAAAAAGATAGGTAATACAAAAGAAAATTTCTGGGCAATTAAAAATGATGGAAATAAATTTAATGAGTACATCGTAACGGCCACGAACATCCTGGGTTATGAGTCTTATAGCAGCGAACCGGTAATGGTATTTAATGAAGAATCGGAACATATTTTTGAAATGGAAGTTTTTTCAGAAAAGTCGGAGAAGCCATATTCAAATTATTCAGGAGATGGTTTTGTTGAAGCGAGTACAGAAAACAACCGGAATATTCAGCTCGCTTTTGAAGTTCCTGAAAAAGGTCTTTACAGGTTGGAATTCAGATACGCTAATGGAACAGGCCCATGGAATACAGATAATAATTGCGCTATCCGCAGTCTTTTTCATAACGGACAATTTGAGGATATCATTGTCATGCCTCAGCGAGGTGACGGTGAATGGTCAGACTGGGGTTTTACAAACCCTGTGATGCTTGATTTAGAGGAAGGGAGGAACCAACTCAGGCTTGAGTTCCGGGAGTGGAATATCAACATGGATGGTGAAATAAATAAAGCAATGCTTGATTATATGCGGTTGATTAAAGTAAGATAGCTTGGTTTACTTTTTAGTTGCGCTTACCCACACAAAGTATTTTGTGTGGGTTTTTATTTTGGTAGATTTCATATACTACAAAAAAGGCAGAACTTACTTCCTGTAAATCACCTGAATTTTTCTGGATTAATCAGATATAGAATTTTGCCGTCGCAGTGGTTTAATTATTTCCGTTTCACGTACACATGGAAATCACATTCAAAACAGGTGTCAACCAGTATTAAGGTATCATGTTGTAGCCGATACTCCTGGGCGAATTCATCATTTCCATAAACGATAAGGGAATCGTTCAGTGAAAATTCCTTCGAAAACACCAACGAATCATCGTAATACCGGGTGAAAGAACGGCCTTCAATTTCCACAACCTCTGTAAAATCACGGTCTTCTTTGTAGATGCATCCGGTATAATTATGCGTATTGCAGATTTTGTAAAAATCCCATGTGCCTTCAACCGAGGCTTTGGTGGTTTCTTTTTCGCAAGACTGCATCATAAAAAAGGCCGCTAAAACAAATCCGATAATAATGAATGAAGTCCAAATCGATTTCATAGGTGTTGTTTTTAAAAAAGAGATTTTCAGATAGCTTTTCGTTGCGAGGCAATTCACTAATATTTTTCTTTTTAAGTTTGAGACTAATTATTTTGCCGTTAAGAAGATCACTTGTTATCGCGTCTTATCAAAAATCGGATATAATCAGTCAAGAACTGGTAAAATACAGGTATACTTATACCTAAAATAATGTAGCAATATAGCCTTTTTATAATTTCTGTCGTCGATTTTCTGATTAAATTCTGCCAAACTTAATTACCCCATTCGTGTTCAATTACTACAAACCCATTAAACTTTGTTATTTCAACTGTTCCCATCATATAGCCAAATTTCATCTGATCTTCAGTAGATAGAATCACTGAGTAGCCGGAATTTTCTCTTTTTATAAAGCGTCCTACGTAGAACAAATAGGCTTCTTCAAGCGAGAGAGGAAGTATAATCGTTTCAATACCTGAACTTGTAAATAGGCTTTTATAATACATAATACAATTATTATAAACAGCTTTGAAGAGTTTCATTTCCCGCACTTTTCTGCCTTGTTGTTTATAATCTGTTAAAGTATCTGTGATAGTAAAATTCCGGGCCATATACTGTTCTGGCCATTCGTTTGGAAGAGTTGGCGGCAAACTGGATAGATAAGCATCGAAAACGTAACCTTCGGAATTATTATAAATTACTTTGCACCACTCTCCCTTTAATCTTAATGCTGGACGGTTAATACCATGCTTGATTGTAGCAGAAACATCAGTAACTTGTGTTTCAGTAAGTCTACTCACAGAATTCTGAAGTGATTTTTCTGATAAACATATGACCGTTTCACCAAATTCAATTGTTGCAATTTGTTCAGATGAAAAATCAGGACGTGTCTGTAATGCTAACCCTTCTGATGCCCAAACATATAGGCTATCACCCTTTTCGTAATTAATAATGCTGTAAGCATTTATTGCTACGAGTGTCAAAATCAATGTAATCAGTTTTTTATTTTTCATTATTAAATTTATTTTTCTATTGTTTGGATTAAGGTTAACATAAATTAACCATTTCTTTTGTTGAATGGTCTGGCACCTTTTTTAGCCAGATAAAAATCATAATTTCTTTGCTCTATATTTATCACTATGCTATATTAAAAGGCATTTTTTATTACCATCTATAAAAGAAATTTAGCGTCTTTTCGGGTTTATCCACCAACCATTCAAAATTCAATTCTACTAAGCGCTTTTCTTCCGGGTTCATCGATCCATCATTAGTGTTCAACGAATATAAAAAATAAATCCGTTGTTTTTCAATCGTCTACAAAAAAATATGGAATAAGAGCACAGAGGAAGTTTCGGGAGGTCCTGCTATAATTGTGTTTGCGGGCATTTCTGTTAAAAAAGAACATTTCCCATCAAAAGCTCCGGCAGGAGCGGCACAAACCTCGAAAAGGTGCCACCTCTCAGGGGTTCAGGAAATTCGGTTGCTATCAAATTTTTTTACTTACGGGAGCGTGCACCATGCAATAGCAGAACAACAAAAAACAATATACAAGTGCTACGTCCGGCAAATATCAAAACAAATGTCAGGGTTTTCCTATTCACTGAATCAGGCCTGATTTTCCGATTGTAATCGTTAAATCAGGCCTAAAAAACGGAATATAATCCAAAATTTAGGCCTAAATTTTGGAAAAAGTCTGTTTTGTGTTTACCTTTGCTGCAAATAGTGTAGGCTATGATTTACAGAAAGCAGCTTGATACCATTAAAAAAAGGCTCTTTAAACAGAAG
>CAYXJS010000036.1:0-21034 GCA_964465045.1 uncultured Bacteroidales bacterium
ATTTACAGCTTTATAGAGCCCGTTTTGTTATAGTATATTGGGTGAACTTCCGTTCTAAACGGTTTTTATTCTGTAACCGATTATTTTCTGCTCCGCTCACCGTTCAGAGTTCACATGTTTAACCTACGGGCAATGATTGCAAATGAACATAACAAGTGTTTCCCGTAGTTGAAGCAAATCAAACGAGAACCTGGCTATAACCAATCGGCTCATCACTTTGATATTGCATCTTATCGTGCTCTATAACACTTATGGTTTTTCCGGTTGCATGCGCGCGTACAACTGTGTTTATCATTAGAAATGACGACTTCATTCCATCAATCTAACCATTCACCCATTATGCTATTCTACAGTCCCAGAAACTGTATCCCCACACCGCAGAAGAGGATCAGGGCACCGGCCATGGCATGGCCATAACGTTTTAAACCGGGGAACCGGAGCTTTTGAAGTCCGAATTGAGGAGCCAAAACAAGCAGCAACATGGTTCCAATGGTTACCAGTGAAAATACTGATGCTACGAGGATCATCCCGGCGGTACTGACTTCAGAGGCCGGAACCATCAATACCGGAATCAAGGGTTCACAGGGGCCAAAGATAAATACCACAAACAACATCCAGGGAATGAGTTGCTTGTAGGATATTTTAACGGTATCCCCGCTTTCTTTCTCCAACCTGTACATGACATTTTCCCGGTGATGATAGGTTACCGCCTTACGGATTCCCCAGACCATGTAGGCCAGTCCGAAGGCGATAATCAGCCATCCGGTAACAGACCCCCGCAAAGCTTCAAAGGCTTCCAGTTGAGCCAGTTTAATGCTGAGGCCTATTCCGAAAAGCCCGATAACCACCGAACTACCCACATGGGCCAGCCCGCAAATTCCCGTAATCCAGGCCGTCTTTTTCATCGTCCATTGCCGGGCTCTTGCAATAGCAATAAACGGTACATAATGGTCCGGGCCCAGCAAAGTGTGCAAAAAACCCAAACCCGCGGCTGTGGTAAGCAATACGATTAACTGCTGCTCCATATTTTACAAATATTTTTTGTATTTTTCCGGAAGGTCAAAATACTTCTCATAACGATCCTTATGATAACCATACTTCTCCACTTCCTGCTCACTGATTCTGTAGGTTACTTCCTCTCCGGCAATGTTGGAGAAGTAAAAATCATAATGTGCATCCTCCTCTTCCATATTCATCTTCACCAGGTTTTTCTTTTCCTTGTCGTTGAGGGTAGCGTGGCACACCGGACAATAAAATGTGTACTCCTCTCCTTCCCTGATTTCAAAATCGGGATGGGTCACTTTCGAGTAGTTGCCTACTTCCGGACTGAGAAAAATCAGCCCTCTTTCATTATAAGGGCTCTTGGCCGACAGCACTATGTTGTCGCCTACTCTTAAATGCGCTCTACAAATTGGGCAATAATAGTTTTTCATAGCTTTAGTATTTTATGGTTCGACTTATATTTCGCTACAAGCTCAAAGATTATTCTGTCGGCGGCTGATTGGACCCTCGGGGTTAATCCTATGCCAAAAGACACCTCTTCCGGTTGAATCCCCAAAACCCACTGATTCTCCGCTTCGAAAAAAGAAGAAATCGTACGTAAGGATAGATTATGCGTGTTGGTTGTTGTGTTCATAATTCTATCTATCGGAACTATTTTGAAATATCCGGGTTCCTCATCCATATCCATGGCATCTATCATCAGAATAATGTTGGCCTTATGGCGGTTGATTTTTCCGATGTAATTTTCGATGCTGTTTTCGGCAATAACGATATTTTCAATACCTTGTTTCCGAAGTTCCTCGCTTATGTATATACCGGCTCCGTCATCGCTTTTGATTCGGTTTCCCATACCGACAATAAGCAATGCATTCCAGTCAAGTTGGTCTGTCTCATGCCATTCACTCATTTGGTAACAAGTTATTTACCAGCACTTTGCGCAAGCAGTTCGGGCAAAGCACCTTAAATGTATCTTTTCGTCGTAATCCCTCTATCACTTCCGTTTTGGTTTCTTCGGGCTTAGCGAGCTTCAGCTCCTCATTCAGGGCATTCAGATCGATGATAGAAGAATAAGCTTTTGGGCCTAACTTCTTATGCAGAAACTGAATGTGTTCTTTGGTTGTGATGACTGCTCCGCAATTCTCACAAAGCAGCAGCTCTTTCTCCTGCGTCTCGACCGTATTTTCATCTTTCCGGTCGAAAGTGGACAGGTCGTAATCCGTATCCGAAAGAATCACCCCTTCGCCGGTAATGCAATACGCCTGGCATTGTCCGCAAAAAATGCATTTTCCGTAATCCCTAACTATCCTTCTTATACCTTTTTCTTTATCATCTTCCACAGTTATGGCATACGGCGGACAAACATTTGAGCAAGTCAGGCAGCCGACGCATTTTTCGTCATTCACGGTCGGTTTCCCTCTGAAACCTTCAAACGGTGTATGTGGTTCTTTTGGAAACTTCGTTGTATATGGAGCCGTAAACAATGAAGTCACCGCTTCTCTTAGTTCTCTGAGCTTTGGATATTTCATTTTTCTGCCTCCTTATAATCATCTTTAACACTTTTGTCACCCAGCTTAATGCCTGCAATATAGGAACCTCTAACCAGTGCATGTGCTCCAACCGTTGCGGCAAAAAACAGCAATGGTATGGCAATCAATGCCTTTACTCCCACTTCCACAAAACCGTAATGCACCAGTACTCCAAGCAGTATACTGCATGTACCCACTGTCACACACTTTGTAGCTGATTGGAGCCTGTTGTAAACATCGGGAAACCGAATCAGCCCCAGGCAACCCAGGAAGTTGAAAGCAATGCCAATCGTTATGATAATTGTACTAACCATATCATTCGTTTAATTTTTTACCACTTAGATATTTCGCCAATGTCAGTGTTCCTATAAAACTCAGAATCACCCACGCGATTCCGATATCCAGCAAAAACATGCGATCGGTGGTTATGGCCATAATAGCACAAATCCCCACCACCAGGATACCGAAAATATCGATCCCCACCATCCGGTCGGCTACCGTGGGACCTCTGATAATCCGGTAAAGGCAAAAGGCGCATAAACCGATTTGTATGTATAACAGTACTTCAAGCATCATTCAAATATTTTTTTGATGTATTTTTCAAACCTTCCCGAAACCTCACGGGCATATTCTTCCGGTTTATCCGATTTCACATAAATCCAATGTACGAAAATGTCATCGCCTATTATATCCACCGTAATGGTTCCCGGTGTCATGGTAATCGAATTAGCCAGCATCGTGCGGGCTATCTCCGATTTTACTTCAAGCGGAACTTTCACAATACCCGGCTTTATGGGTAATGCGGGGTGTATTACACGGTAAGCCACATCAAAATTGGCTTTCAGCACCTCCCAGATAAAAATGCCCAGGTAAATCACAAACCAGTAATACCTTTTTGGCTGCCCGAATTTGTAAAGATTATGTACGAAATACTTCCCGAACAGTAAGCTGCCGATTAAAGCGGCTACCGCTCCAACGACAATATTCGCCAGTGTGAGGCTGAACGTTATCAGCAGCCAAAAAACCAGGAGTATTATGAAAAGTGCTATGTATCTCATATTATGACCCTATTATTTTCGATGCATATTCGCCTGTATTCAATAAAACATCCACTGCCGGATTCAGCAATATTTCCCTGAAAAAGGGAAAAACCATTAAACTCATCAGCACGCAGAGAATTACCATCGTGATCATGGAAAACTTCATGGAAAAAGGCAATCGCACTGATTTCAGATTAACCCCGGATTCTTTCATGTTGTAGAAAGCATAGCGGATAAACTTCATGAAAGAGCCCAGCGTAACGAAGTTCACAAATACCGCCAAAGCAGCCAGCAGGTAAAACTCGGCCCTTACCGCTGCGATAATGATCAATAATTTGCTGAAAAAGCCGTTGAATGGAGGAATTCCCGATATCGCCATAGAAGCTCCCAGCGATGTGAAAGAAGTTACCGGCATCTTTCGGGAAAGTCCGCCCAACTCCTTCAAATTTCTTGTTCCGGCTAAATACTCAATCGCCCCGGCATCCAGAAAGAGTAAACCCTTAAATACCGCGTGATTAATCAGGTGGAATAGTCCGCCGGCAATCGAGAGCGCTGCCACCGTTTTGTTTCCATCCTGAAGGATAATCATCATACCAATTCCTACACCGATGACCACATAGCCCATCTGACTAATGCTGTGGTAGGCCAGCAATCGTTTCAGGTCCCATTGGCCAATGGCCAGCAGGACGCCTATCACCATGGAAAGCGTTCCTAAAACAATAATAACCAGAGTTAATTCATAGGTAATGGTGAAGATATTGAAAAACAGCCTGAGCAAGGCATAAACACCCACTGCCTTAATCAGCACTCCCGACAGCATGGCCGAAATGGGTGAAGGCGCTGAGGAGTGGGCATCCGGCAGCCAGGCATGAAATGGTATCATTGCCGCTTTCAACCCAAATCCAACTATCAGTAATACCTGGGTAAATATCAAAGCTATGCTTTGATCCTCGTATTGAAGTATAGCCGAAATGTCTGCGAGATTCAGCGTCTGGGTCTGCCAGTAAAGCAATCCGACGGCAAAAAGTATCAGCAGGGAAGCGATACCCCCTAAAACCTGGTATTTGAAAGAAGCCTCCAGCTCCCTTTTCTCCGTTCCAAAAGCTACCAGGGCATAGGAAGCAATGACGGCAATTTCGAGAAAGACGTAAATGTTGAAAATATCTCCTGAAAGCACTACCCCATTCATACCGGCAATCATCAGGCAAAGCAGGGCATAAAAGTTGTTTTCTGCCGTAAACCGCTTGATGTATCCCATCGCATAAAAAGTGGAAAGAAAAGCAATCAGGTTGACGGTAAGAAGAATAAAAGCGCTAAGTCCGTCATAAACAAGGTAAATGGCTATCGGGATGCCTTTCACCGCTTCCCATCCACCCACTTTAGTTACAGCCGGCGCATCATAACCCACTACGTAAAACCATACACTGTAAACGACCAGGAACAATGTGATCAAGACACTAAGCGTCTTCTGAAAGCCTTTCACAAAATGTCCCACAATGGGGATCAGGAATGCCCCCAAAAGCGGTAAAATGATATATAAAGCCGGTATCAGTTCCATAATTATCCTTTTAGTTCATTCACTTTGCGGATATCAAACGTTCCGTATTTTTTATAAATCCTTATCGCGATAGCCAGAAGCAATGCCGTGGTGGCCAGACCAATTACAATTGCCGTTAGCACCATCGCCTGCGGCAAGGGGTCCACGTACACCGGATTTTCCATTCCCTCTTTGAGAATCGGCGCCAGGCCGTTTTCGATGTAGCCTATCATGGCCAGAAACAGAAAACAGCTAAACTCCATGATCGAAAATCCAATCACAATCTTTATCATGTTACGCCGCGTCAGAACGCCGTAAAGTCCTACCAAAAACAGTATAAAGCACATTATGTATACGGTCATGATGCTACCTCCTCTTTATAGATTACCAGTCCGAGGAAAATCGTCAGCAATGCTGCCGCTACCTCCATCCCAATGAAAATATTGTATATCGGGATAACACCCGCACTTATTAGCTCTCCAACCTGGCCTTGAGGTAAATAATTATTGAAAAACACGTGCACTCCAAGGAACAGTCCGGCAAGGGCCAGTAAAACAATGATAAGCAGGGCTGCACTTTCGGTAATGGACGTTTGGGTTTCCTCCTTTCTCAGGCTGATAACTTTACTGCCAAAAGCCAGAATCAACAGAATAAATCCTCCGGCCACAATCGCCCCTCCGGCAAAGCCCCCACCGGGCGTCAGGTGCCCATGGGTGATAATATAAAGCCCATACGTAAATATCAACCCGCTCATGAGCTGCGTTACTTTTTTTACTATTTGCGTCATTCCATTCATGATGCCGATTCTTTTTTGGGTTTGGAACGCAAGATTGTTACTACTCCCAGCGCTGCTGTAAAAAGTATGGTCCCTTCACCAAGCGTATCATATCCTCTGAAATCAAATAGGACGCCTGTGACCAAATTGGCTGCTCCCGTGCTTTCGGCTCCCATTTGGGTGTAATACTGTGCCATCCGCATGGAATGATCACCGAATGGCTGGAGTGGCTGAATCATAAAAGCAAAAATGTACACCAGGAATCCCACAATGATGACAGACGTCACGATGTTGAGAATCTTATTCCGGTTCCAGCTTTCCTTCACTTCCTCCCTGCTGGAGTTTAAAACCACAGCCACCATGACAACCAGGGTAATGGTTTCCACCACTATCTGGACAATAGCCAAATCGGGAGCTCTCAAACTCAGGAACGCGATGACAAGCCCGTATCCCACAATGCCCTGGGCAATCAGCGCCGAAAGCAGATCCTTGGCGTGAAGAGCATACAGCGCCCCGATAATCATAAAACCAATCAATATTGAAAGCAGCGTTTCCATAGTTTTCAAGTTTCTATAAAATCAACAATAACAGTATGATAACTAACCCTCCATATATCCAAAATGCATAGGTGGTCAGAACCCCAGTATGAATTGTGCTAAACCCTTTGTTAGTCCACAGTACAAACCCTTTAAAAAGGTCGTAGATGTCAAACCACTTCTCCTCTGCCCTGGCGTAGAAAAAGGCCAGGTATCTTGATTTACGCAGCGTATGGTAAAATCCCGTTACCGGAAATCCTTTTTCTTCGGTGGATTTTTCACCTCCGATAAAAGGTTCTACCCGCCGCATGTTTTTCAGGCTGCCTATCCAGTAAATCAGGAAACCCACCACAATAGAGGCTATCACAAGCCACAGCAACAATGAAGAATCCCAGATTCCCACAAAAGCGAATTCTCCGGAAACCGGCATGAAAAGCTCTTTTATCACATATTCGGTGGCAAAAGCACCAAACCATAGACAAATCAGTGCAAGCAGAACCTTTGGAACCCATTGCACCCATGAAACTTCTTTCACTTTCCTGGTAATCTCAGTTTTGTTTCCCAGATAAATTCCTGAGATAAATTTGATGAAACTGGCCAGCGTCAATGCCGAACCGAATACCGCCAGAGCCAACCAGATAATCCACAACTGACTGGCAATGCCCGATTGCTGTCCGAAATCAACAATACCCTGGTAAATCATCCATTTTGAAGCAAATCCATTCAAAGGAGGTATACCGGAAATGGATAAAGCAAATATCAACGCCGTTATGAACGATATGGGCATCGAAGAAGCCAGCCCGCCGGTTTTGTCCAGATGGGTGCTACCTGTTTTTCGCTCAATCGAAGTGGCAGAGAGGAACAGTCCGCTTTTGTACACCGCATGATTAAACATATGAAACAATCCTGCGGCTATGCCAAGAGGAGAACCAAGCGAGATTCCTACTACCATGTATCCTACCTGGGAAACGGCGTGATATCCTAACAATTTCTTGAAATTATGTTGAATCAAGGCCATCATCACAGCAAAAATGATCGTACTCACCCCGATAATCAGCAGGGCAAGGACAAGCCACTGGTTTAGTTCAAAAATTTGGCTGCAAAGCAAGGCCAGGAAATAAATACCGATAAGTTTATCGAAAGAAGCGGGCATGTAAGCTGAGCTTAACCCGTGGGCCTTTTCGGTAAAATTCAGAATCCAGGTGTGGAAAGGAAAGGCGCCGGCCTTGGTGAAAGCGCCTATGGCCAGCATGATAAATGCCATAACCGCCGGTCCGTTATCTGTGGGTATTGACAATTCGCTGATGTTAAGCGTTCCGGCGATCTGCCAGATCAACCCAATTCCAATGATCATTAACGCATCGGACGATCCAACGATTATAAGCGTTTTTTTAGCCGCCGCGCTACTCTCTTCATCATTTTGGGCTATCAGTTTAAAAAGGGTATAGCCCAATACGCCCCAGAAGAAAAGGAAAAGTAGGAGATTTTCAGATAATACCGTTCCTGCCGAACAGCCCAGGGTGATCAAAAACCAGGAATAAAAATGCGCCGGAAAATCGGGATTCCTTTCTTTGTAAATCGAGTACAAACCTATAAGAGGGGCCAAAACCGCCAGGAAAAGCAGGATAAGCTTGCTTAGGGCATTCATGTTAAGCAGTGAATATTCCTGAAGAGTCTGGGTAAACTGGGTTATAAAAGCGGAACCCTTAAATTGCTGTATCAACGGAACTATAGCCTCTTCCGCACCATAAAGTTTAATGGCGACAAAAAGCACTACCAATGTGATAGCAAATGCAGCGGAGCCTTTCCAAATGCGCAGCTTATCCGGTACAAGGAATAAAATTATTCCAACGGCAATCGGTAGAAAAATGAGTATGTTTAACAAGTCTGTCATAACATGTTTTTCTTTAGTTCTCTTGTTCTGGCCTGTGAATGCTTAATCAATTCATCGCCGCTCAGGATTCGTTTCCCGGTATCGCTGTCATAAGCCACGGCCATCCGTTCGGTGCAACAGTAGCATGGATCAACAGCAGCTAGCGATATAGCCGCATCCGATATGGTTTGGCCGACACACGATTTCTTAAACGTCGCAATGTTCACATAGCTTGGTGCCCTAATCTTGTGGCGCACCGGCGAGTTGCTGCCGTCGGTCTTCACAAAGTGAAAAACTTCGCCCCTGGGAGCTTCGGCATGCCCCATGCCGATGCCTTCGGGAATCTCCCAAACCTTCGTTTTGATTTCCCCTTCTTCCAGTTTCTCCATTTTATTGAGGCACTGCTCAATGATTTTTACAGACTCATACATCTCCAGCAGCCTCACTTTAGCTTTGGCAAAGACATCCCCTTCCGGGGAAGTAATCACTTTCCAGTCCACCAGGTCATAAGCAGCATAAGGATCGTCCCGGCGCACATCGATTTCAACGCCTGAAGCCCTTGCGGTCGGACCAACGGCAGCGTAATCGATGATATCCTCTCGCGTCATTACCCCTACATTTTTAGTCCGGGCATGAATCACCGGATCATCCATTACCGCCCCGGTTAACAGATCTACTTTCTTCTTCAGAATATCAAGCTCTTCTCTTATTTTCGCAAACTTCGATTTTTCAATATCCCTGCGAACACCGCCGATTGTAAACATCGCATAACTGTTGCGATTTCCTGAAATAATCTCAAACAAATCGAGCACCGGTTCGCGGTATTTCCAGGCCCACATAAAAACCGTATCGTACCCCAGGAAATGCCCGGCAAGTCCTACCCACAGAAGGTGACTGTGAATGCGTTCCAGCTCCCCTATAATACTTCGGATATATTTCGCCCTGTCGGGAATTTCTATGCTTCCAATCTCTTCCATGGAGTTGGCAAAAGCAAAGGGATGTGAGGTGGAACAGATTCCGCAGATACGCTCCACCAGGAAAAATACCTGCTCAAAGGTCTTTTCCTCTGCCAGTTTTTCGATTCCGCGGTGGTTGTAGCCGGTTTCCCACTCCACATCTACCACATTCTCCCCTTCGCAGTAGAGTTTGAAGTATTCCGGCTCTTCCTGAAGCGGATGATAGGGTCCTATGGGTATGATTTTTTGTTTGCTCATAACTTAAAATCTTTTCGGTACGGGTAGGTGCCTTCCGGCCAATTCCCTTCTGATATCAATGGCACCATGTTGGGATGTCCTTTGAACTCGATCCCAAGCAATTCATGAATCTCACGTTCTATCCATTCAGTGCCTGACAGCAGTTGGGTCAGAGTTTCGACAGCAGGATTCTCATGCGGCAACACCACATGAAGGTTAATCACGTGCCCGTCGGAATCATTGCTGAAGTGATACAAAATCTCAAAGCCTTGTTTTGTATGTAAGGCGCTGGCAATGATGAAACGGAAGTTTTTCTCATTCAGGAACACCCCGGCCACTTCAACCAATGATGCGGAATCAATCGTGAAAGTGATGCGAAGCGGATTATGCTCTGTCACTTCCACAATTTTATCCGTGAACCGGCTTTTTATTTCTTCTATGAATGGATTGTTTTCCATAGTTTATTTAATCGTTTCAGACAACTTCATTAATCCGGATATCATAGCTTCAGGCTTTGGCGGACAACCCGGAATGTAAGCATCCACCGGGATAATGGTATCCACCGGACCGGCAAAAGGCAACCCTTCGGCAAAAATTCCGCCTGTACACCCGCAGGCTCCGAAGGCCACGACATAAACCGGCTTGGCCGCTTGCTCATAAACTTCAAGCAGTCGCGATTTGTCCCTTCCGTTTATGGAACCATTCACCAGAAGGACATCGGCATGGCGGGGACTGCCCACCAGCTTAATACCAAACCGCTCCACATCGAAGCGCGGTGTCAGGCAGTCCAGGATTTCGATGTCGCAGTTGTTACAGGAAGCGCCACCGAAATGAAAGACCCACAATGATTTTTTTAAACAAAAGCTTTTTAGTCCCACAAGCCTGATTTTAAAATCCTAAATAATGTAATACCAGTCCTGCAATTACCAGCAGATTCATCCATAACAGGAAAAAGCGCATGGCCTGGCTGATTTTTACCCGTGGATTCGTGTTTCGAATCAGAATCATCAGTACCAGAACCAACAAAATCTTCAGTATGGACCACAAAATGTGGATGCCGGTAAATGTCAATCCTCCCAGAAACATTTCAGCAACGAAAACCGGGAGGATAAAAAGCAGGATATATTTTGTGTATTTTATGATCGCGTAAGCCGTTCCCGAATACTCCATAAAAGTACCTTCAGCTATCTCCGTCTCGGCTTCCGCCAAATCGAAAGGCACCAAGCCGGCCTTACCCTGAACGGCAAACAAAGCAGCCACAAACAGCAAAACTCCAGAAACACTTCCGATAAAGGCCCCCTGCGTCTGCTGTACCATCATGATTTGGTCGAGGTAGAGCGTTTGCCCGCTCTTCAGAATCACGCCGGCCACCACCAGCATGAATGTCAGTTCATAGCTAAGGATCAATTTTATTTCGCGCGATGCACCTACAGCCGAAAGCGGGTTTCCGGAGGCCATAGCCCCGATGACAAACATCAGCGAAGGAATCGCCAGGAGGTAAAACAGCACGATGATATCTCCCCGGAATCCTGTGGTGATGCCAAAAGCCGGCAGAAGGATCAGAAGCGCAGAGGCCGTAGCGCCAAAAAGGCCCAAAACCGGAGCTATCAGGAAAAATATGGCGGAACCGCGTTTGGGCAATACCGTTTCTTTAACCAGCAGAAGCTTCAGAAAATCATAAAAAGGCTGTAACACCGGCGGGCCTTGCCGGAACTGCACGCGAGCTGTTACCTTGCGGTCGACCCAGGCTATCAGTCCTCCTACAACGCCTGCAAAGAGCATTCCCGGATAGATTAAAAAGTAAAACAACTGTTCGCCCATGTTATTCGAGATTTTTCAGTTTTTCCCAGGGATAGTCCTTCACCAGTATCCCCGGCATCAGTTCGTATATGTTATTTTCTTCGTCTTTTTCCCGGTCGGTAAACTCCACCGTACCTTCCGGACTTTCACTGACAAAGCGTTGCCGCTCGTTCTCATCCTTCAGATTGAAATACAGGTTTTCGGTTCGTTTATATTCGTAAAAATCGCTCATCATCGTTCCGAACGGACAAATAGTGACACACGATTTGCAAGCCACACAAAGGTTCGTCGAACGGATAATCATCCCGTCCTCGTTCTTCTCCAGGGCATCTTCCGGACAAACCGTGACGCAGGGAGCATATTCGCATCGCCGGCAGGTGTAGGTAAATACTGCCAGTTCGCGAAGGGGCTTCAATCCATTGGTTTCCGGACTGCCCGGAACCAGCCCTTCGGGAACCTGCCGGTCGCAGCCTTCCTGAACACATTCACGATATTTTGTCAGATCGATTAGTATATTATGCATAATCCTTTATTTCCAGATGTCCGGTTGATCTTTAATCTCATCATATGAAAACACAGGGCCGTCCTTGCACACAAAATACTTTCCCATCATGCAATGGCCACATTTACCCAGTCCGCACGACATATTTTTCTCCATCGAGAGAAAGATTTTGTGTTCGGGATATCCCATATCCAAAAGCTTCTGTACTCCGAATTTCATCATAATGGGTGGCCCGACGACCACGGCAGCTGATTCTTCCACATTAATGTTAATTTCATCCAGCAGGCAGGTAACCACGCCCTCGGTTTCGTTCCATTCCTCATCTGCCTGATCCACACTACGATAAACCTCGAATTTGTCTATCGAGCGCAGGTGGTCGATGTATCCCTTGTAAATACAGTCTTTCGGTGTTTTGGAGCCATAGCAGAAAGTAAGCTTTTTGATTTTATCCTGCTCGGCTTCCAGGTTGTAAAGCAGCGAACGAATGGGCGCAAAACCGCAACCTCCGCCCAATACCAGCACTTCCTTTCCGTAAAGCTTTTCCAGCGGGTAGCCTCTGCCATAAGGCCCCCTGATACCCATTACTGCTCCCTCTTTAAGGTTATGGATTTTTTCCGTCACAAACCCGGCTTTCATAATCGTTACTTCAATCTGGTTCTTAACCAATGGGGATGACGAAGGCGTAAACGGCGCCTCGCCAATGCCCTCCAGCACCAGTTCGATAAACTGGCCGGTCTTGAAGCTGAATTCTACCTCAGGCTCAAGTACAAAAGTCTTGATAGAAGGCGATTCGTCTATCACTTTCGTAAGGGTGGCTTTTACCGGTTTGTATAGATCAACGGTTGCAGTGGTCATGTCGTAACGGTTTCTATTTTATTCAGTTCCCTGAAAAGGTCGTTTTTATTGATATCGCCGATACAGGCTTCGATGCAACGGCCGCAGCCTGTACAGGCCTTAGATTCGAATTTTTCCGGTTTCCACACATACTTGCACTTGTAGCGGTTCCGGAATCTTTTCGGTAAAGGTCTCAGCGGATCTTCGCCTGCCGCCACCCGCTCAAATCCGGGATACTGGCAGGTATCGATGCTTCGGACCTTTTCGAACTCCGGTCGCTCAATAAAAAGGAAACACGAGCAGGTCGGACAAATCGCCGAACATGCCCCGCACGATACGCAGGTATCCGAGTAGCGCTTCCAGATCTCTTCATCCGATGCCATGATGAGCTTACCGGTCTCTTTATAATCCGGCAGGTCGCTGTTTTTATCCTTCAGCTCCTTCTCCACATCTGCCTGTATACCTTTAAGTTTGTTTAATTCGTGCTCGGTGATACGTTCATAACTGTTGATCCAATTCTTTCTAAACCGCTCACCCTCTTCGGATTTAACATTAAGAAGGATTTTATCATCCAAAAGGGAAATCACTATATCGACATTTTCTTCCGGGTACGGTTTAAAACCATAAGATGTGCAATGGCAATGCTCCTGGGTATTGTGACAATCGAAACCGAAAAGAAGCGTGTTTTTACGATGACCGGAATAATTCGGATCAATGTAATCCTTATCCAGATATATCTCATCCAGAATGGAAAGGGCACTTAAATCACAGGAAGGGGCTCCCATTACTATACGTTTTTTATCACTTTTAGACGGGTTCACCACGTTTTCCTTAACCGGAAGAAAGAAGGTTTTCAGAGGCGAACTTGGTTTGGGCTGGTTGTAAATGATATCACTTATGTTTCGCTCACTAACAATCGAATAATCAATGTACTCATCGTATTGAAACGGGGCATAGATATCATGCTCGCTTAGTATGTTTTTCAGGAGAGTATCCCAGCTGGATTTCGGTGATGTGTAAAATGAATCCATAAAACTGATTTATTGTGATATAATTCACAACTTAAAATTAATATAAATTAGCATGGATGTCAATTAGATTTAGCTATTTTTAGTATCTTAAGCACTTTTTTAATTTAATCTAATTAACCTTAGCTCCTCTTATTGGCATTTCAGAAGCAATAGAGTCAGACATATTGATTTCCAACAAAATATTTATTACCTTTAAAACCACTTTTATTGTGATTTATAAAACAGATGTTTTCGACTGAATTTACAAAGCGATTGCTTACATACAGGTTAAGCCTGCTTCACTTAAAAGAAATAGGCCTTGATGATGTATACTCTCATTTGCTTGCCAGAGAAACAGGTTTCAGTGCGGCATTAGTGCGCAAAGACTTTTCCCGAATCAACGTAAAAGGCAAAAGGCGAGGCGGATATGAAATCGATGCCGTCCTGAAAGCCATTGATGATTATTTCGGTGATAATAAGGTAAACAAAGTTGTTTTAGTAGGGATGGGAAACATCGGGCGGGCCATTGCTCAATACAAGGATTTCGAAAAGCAAAGGATCCGGATAATCGCTGCTTTTGACATTGATCCGGCCAAGCAGCGAAAAAAATATAGCCTTCCGGTTTATAATCTGGATGATTGCCTGACTGTGATAGACAAAGATGAAGTTGATGCGGCCATCATTGCCGTACCAGCCATATCAGCGCAGATGGTCTGCGACCGGTTGATTCAGTGTGGAATAAAAGGCATTTTAAATTTTGCGCCGGTTAATCTGAAGGTACCGGATGATGTGTATGTCTCCAATGTCAGTTTAAGTGATGAGTTAAGAAGTGTTATTTACCACGCTACAGAGAATAAGTGATTATGAAAAATGCTGCTAGGCATATCGATGTCGGAGGATTAGTTCAGGGCGTAGGTTTCCGGCCGTTTATATACCGGCATGCAAGACAATACGGACTAAAAGGCTGGGTAAGGAATTATACAGGTGGCGTTGAAATTCATATCGAAGGTCATCCACATTTCTGCGATAATTTCATTCAATCGCTCCGTAATCAAGCTCCTGCAGCTTCGCAAATCTCAGAAATCAAAGAAAAACACACCAAACCGCAAGCCTATACCTCCTTTTCCATACAACCCAGCCTGAACGGCTCAAATCAGATCACCAATATTTCCCCCGACATTGCCGTTTGTGAGGATTGCCTGGAAGATATGAAAAAGCAACCCCGCCGCTACATGTATCCGTTTACCAACTGTACCCATTGCGGACCACGGTTCTCTATTGTAAAAGATATTCCCTATGACAGAGATAAAACCACCATGCGGGAGTTTGAAATGTGTTCTGAATGCCGGGAAGAGTATGAGAATGTAGCGGATCGACGCTTTCATGCTCAGCCGGTCTCCTGCCGGAATTGTGGACCGGTCTTCGAGCTTATTTATAATAAAAATAGTCTGGAGAAGGAATTTGACTACAGTTTTGATAGAAATGTTCTGGATAGTTGGCAGTTGGCAGTTGGCAATTGGCAAAATATGGGTATAAACCTCAGCTTGAAATCTTCTTTTGCCAACTACTTTTTGCCAACTGCCAACTTGATAGAATACTCTACAAGAACTACCTCTCTCTTATGCCTTGTGAATACCACGATCTCCTCAGGCAAAATTCTCGCCCTCAAAAGCACCGGAGGCTTCCAGCTCATCGCAGATGCAATGAATGAAGTGACTATCCGGCGACTCAGGAAAATCAAGCAACGCCACAGCAAGCCCTTTGCGGTGATGTTTAAAGATTTGAAGACGGCCAGAGAATATACGGAAATCAACAAGGAAGAGGCGGAGGCTCTGCAAAGCTGGCGGCGACCCATTGTAGTGCTCAGACAAAAGAAATCCTTATCGGAAGAAGTCAACCGGGGATTTACCACCCTGGGAGTAGTTTTACCTTACTCGCCAATGCATTATTTGTTAATGGATGCGTTGGATACCCGGGCTATTGTTTTTACCAGCGCCAACATGAAAGGACAGCCGCTTATTTCCAAAAACCAGGAGGCAAAGAAACTTCTGGAAAAAGACTGCTGTGATGCGGTGCTGCAACACAACCGCGATATCGTTCACAAACTGGACGATTCCATCGTCAGAGTGATAAACGACAAGCCTTCCCTTCTGCGCCGCGCGCGAGGGTATGTTCCCGAACCCATTCAGATGAAAGACCATATGGAAGGCATCCTGGCCATGGGAGCCGATCTGAAAAATGCCTTTTGCATCGGCAAAGACCGGCGGGCGATACTAAGTCAGTATATCGGCGACCTGAAGGATTTTGATGTTTTCAGGCACTACCAGAACTCCATAACGGAGTTCAACCGGCTATTCCGGATGACTCCCAATGTCATAGCCTGCGATGCGCATCCCAACTATCATTCTTCGGAGTTAGTCCGGAAATTGCGCCGGAAGAATTCCAATCCGGACAATGAGGTAAAACTGCTTCAAGTGCAGCATCATCACGCCCACATAGCATCAGTCATGGCCGAGCATCACCTGGATGAAAAGGTAATCGGCATAGCTATGGACGGCACCGGATACGGGGATGACGGAAAAATCTGGGGAAGTGAGTTCTTTATCAGCGATCTGGAGCACTACCGGCGTTGGGGCCATCTTGGCTACCTGCCCTTACCCGGAGGTGAAAAAGCCATCAAAGAGCCCTGGCGAATAGCCACGGCGGTGCTTTACAACATCTTCGGAAAAGATTTTTACCGGTTGCCTATCAGCTACCATCAACTAGTTGATCGAAAAGATCAGACCCTGGTGGTCAAAGCCCTGCAGAAAAACCTCAACATCCACGAATCCTGTGGCATGGGCAGGCTGTTTGATGTGGTAGCCGCCCTTCTTAACCTGATCCACAAAAGCCATTTCGACGGCGAAGGCCCGGTAAAACTGGAAAATATTGTCTCGGCTTCTAAAGAGTCTTATTCTTACGGATTTAAGAACAATGTCTTCGGGTATGAACCGATTATTCGGGGGGTGGTGGATGATTTGATTGAAAAAGTCGCGAAAGGAGAAATCGCAGCCCGGTTTCACAATACAATAGTAAAAATGATTGCATACGGAGTAAAAGAACTATCTGCCAAAACGGGTATTAACAAAGTAGTTCTTTCGGGTGGAATGTTTCAAAACAAATATATCACAGAACAAACAACTAAACGGTTATTTGAAAACGGCTTAACGGTGTACACCAATGAAAAAGTTCCCGCCAACGACGGGGGAATTGCATTAGGACAAATGGTGATTGCCGCTAAAAAGCTAAAAAAGAAAACAAACTATGTGCTTGAGTATACCAGCAAAGGTTGAAGAAATTAACGGCGACAAAGCCCGGGTTTCCATGTCGGGAAACGAATACCAGGCCGACATCAGTCTGCTGGACGAAATCGGACTGGGCGACTATGTGCTGTTGCATGCGGGTTTTGCGATACAAAAAATCAGTGAAGAGCATGCCCGCGAGACACTGCAGTTAATCGAAGAAATGAACCGTGTAAAAAACGAGTAAATTGAAATACGTTGACGAATACCGGCAAAAGCACCTGGTGAACACGCTTTTAAAAAATATCAAAGCGGAAGCCACCGGCGACTACCATTTCATGGAAGTCTGCGGCAGTCACACCCACGCTATCCGGCGTTTCGGACTGCCTTCCCTGCTTCCTGAAAACATCCGGTTACTGTCCGGCCCCGGCTGCCCGGTATGCGTCACCGGCCAAAATTACATCAACAAAGCCATTGCACTGGCCTCTGACCCCAGCAACATCTTAGCCACTTACGGCGACCTGCTCAAAGTTCCGGGCAATGACAAAAGCCTGAGGGATTGCCGCGAAGAAGGAGCGGATGTCCGTGTGGTATACTCCTCGCTGGATGCCCTGACCCTCGCCAGCCATAACCCGGACAAGCATGTGATTTTTTTGGCCATCGGCTTTGAAACCACGGCGCCGGCAACGGCTGTGGCTGTTCAGAAAAGCAATTCCCAAAACCTGAGGAATATCTTTTTCCTCAGCGCCCACAAAATCATGCCCCCGGCCATGAGGGCGGTGATCGACGACGGGGTTACGCTCAACGGTTACATCTGTCCGGGGCATGTGAGTACCATCACCGGAAGCTCCATTTACGAGGCTTTTCCTGAGGAATACAATGTAGGCACCGTGATTGCCGGCTTTGAGCCTACAGATATTCTTCAATCCATTCTGATGCTCATACGGCAGGTGAATTCCGGCGATTTCAAAACCGAAATCCAATACAAGCGGGCGGTAAAGCCGGAAGGAAACCAGCGGGCCCGCCACATCATGGATCAGGTTTTTGAGGTGAAAGATGACCAATGGCGGGGATTCGGTACCATCCCGGAAAGTGGATTAAAATTGAAAGATTCTTATGCCAGACTTGATGCAGACCGGCAATTCCATTTCCGCATACCCGAACCGGAAGAAAACGGCGGCTGCATCTGTGGCGAGATTCTGAAAGGGAAAAAGGAACCGGAGAATT
The DNA here is from genome assembly GCA_964465045.1 of uncultured Bacteroidales bacterium. Lineage (GTDB taxonomy): Bacteria > Bacteroidota > Bacteroidia > Bacteroidales > JAIPAH01 > JAIPAH01. The sequence continues at coordinate 18,137 of CAYXJS010000036.1, forward strand.
GCCGGCTTTTTGCTACGGTTTGCACCCCCCGCAATCCAAAAGGAGCGTGTATGGTATCGGCGGAGGGGAGTTGCAACGCACATTTTAATTACAGGAATTATGGCTGAAAAGATAGAAATAGGACACGGCAGCGGCGGACTCATGACGCATGAGCTGATTCAGAAGGTCTTCATGAAGCACTTCGACAACCGGTGGCTGAAGGCCGAAGGTGACAGTGCAATAGTGGATTCCACCCATCAAAAAATCGCCTTTACCACGGACTCCTACGTTATCAATCCGCTGTTCTTCCCGGGCGGAGACCTCGGGAAGCTGGCGGTGTGCGGCACTGTCAACGATCTGGCCGTCACAGGCGCCCGTCCCTCCTACCTCACCGCCGGATTTATCATCGAAGAGGGTTTATCGCTTGAAACGCTGGAAAATATCGTCAAAAGCATGAAAGCCGAGGCGGACAAAGCGGGAGTCCACATCGTGGCCGGTGACACAAAAGTGGTGGAAAAAGGCCAGGCCGACCAGCTTTTTATCAACACCAGCGGGATTGGTTTTGTGGATGACCTTCACCGCAACCTGGCCAGCGGCAATCTGATAAAAGACGGAGATGTTCTTTTTGTAAACGGTACAGTTGGTGACCATGAAGCGGCCATCATCAATGCCCGTGAAGAATATTTCCTGGCATCACGACTTGAGTCGGATTGCGCTTCGCTCAATGGGCTGATTCGTGAGCTGCTGGACCGGTGTAATACCGTCCGCTTTCTCCGCGACATTACCCGCGGGGGATTGGCGGGGATTCTCCATGAAGTGGCAAAGATGACTGCACTTGGTTTTGATATCAATGAAAATAAAATTCCAATCAGCGAAAGTGTGCAAGCCTTTTGTGAAGCGCTGGGATATGAACCTTTGCATATGGCCTGCGAAGGAAAATGTATAGTCATCGCCGATGAATCGGAGACGGAGAGAGTAGCCTCAATAATGAAAAATCATGAATTCGGAAAAAATGCGGCCCAGATAGGCAAAGTCACCAAAGAGCATCCCGGCGAGGTGGTGCTTGAAACGATGGTAGGTGGTCGCCGGCTGCTGGAGCCAGCCAGGGCGGCGAAAGTACCGAGAATTTGCTGAAGATATGCATGAATTAACCGTCATAGAAAACGTTTTACAGATTTCAGAGCAGGTGGCAGAGGAAAACCAGCTTTCACGGATTGATGTCATCAACCTGGATGTCGGCGGTATGCAGCACCTGAACGAAGAAATCATACAACACGGGTTTGATGCCGCCAAGAAAGATACGGTGGCGTCAAACGCCGAACTCAAACTCTTTTGGCTTCCCGTAAAACTTCGCTGTAATTCATGCCAAAAGGTTTTCGGAACGGAAAACGGAAAGTTTCACTGCCCTTTCTGCGGTTCACAAGATACGGAAGTAAAACAAGGAATGGAATTAAACATCAAAAGCATAGAAGGAGAATAGTTATGGAAATCAAAGTATTGAAAAACGTATTGGATAAAAACATGAATCAGGCGGAGCAAAACCGCCAGACGCTCATGAAAAACGGTGTAAAAATGGTGAATTTTATCAGCTCACCGGGAGCCGGGAAAACCACTTTATTGGAAAAAACCATCCCTACCCTGCAGGATTCGATGAGAGTAGCAGTGATTGAAGGAGATGCCTACACCAGTAAAGATGCCGAGAGGCTGCAGCAATTCAATATTCCTATCGTACAAATCAACACCGAGGGTACCTGCCACCTCGACTCGAACAGCATCGAAAATGCTTTCGCCGAACTGGATTTAAAGGAGCTGGATCTCATCCTGGTGGAAAATGTCGGCAACCTGATTTGCCCGACAGCCTTCGACCTGGGCGAGGATTTCCGAATCGCTGTTCTTAGCACCACAGAGGGCGACGACAAACCGGCAAAATATCCGATGCTTTTCAGACAGGCCAAAGCGGTGGTCCTGAACAAAATCGATCTGATGCCCTATATAAATTTTGATAATGAAATATTTAAGAAGGATTTGCATGATCTTAATCCTGAACTGAAGGTATTTGAAACCTCTTCGACGCTGGGAACGGGCGTTTTAGATTGGATAGAATGGTTGAAGGCTGTGTTAGAAAAGGAAATGAAGCAGGCTTAAGGAGGGACTGAGATTTCGGGTTGCGTAGATATTGACTTTAATTATGTGAACGAAAACCCCCAACTGTCATATTCCTGACATCTTAAAAAAGTAGCAACCGGTATTTTTGCTTTGTAAATTTTATATGTATCATGAAGGACAGCATTGCAATATCTGCGTTACTACTTACTTTTCGAAGCTTTTTATCTGCAGATGGAATAGAAGGAAATGAGTTACATTTTGCTTTTTCCTCTGCTGCGGGGGTTAGTGCACCATGGCAATTTATTGTCCTTACAGGTTTTTATTCGGTAACCGGATATTTTCTGTACCGTTGTTTTTCGTGGTCGGGCGATTTTTGGCTTCGGCTGGCGTTTTTCGCTTCTTTGTTTTTTCTACTGGAAATCATTTTGATGTGGATTACACCTTTATCATGGAATGCAATCATGATATTCTGTTGGCTGGAAAAGGTTTTCTTTGGAGCTGCTGTTTTTATGTTTGCCAATTACAGGCAGCGTGAAAAGCATGTAGTCATAAGGGATGCGGGAATTAAATACAGGAAAATACCAAACTGTCAGCAAGCAGACAGATTACCCTAAGTTACTAAAATACTTTTGAAACATAATTTAATCGAATGTTAAAATTAAAAATCAAATCTTATGAATGCTAGAAAATTAAAAAAATCAGCAGCAATTATCACCGGAACTATCGTAGCCGGTTCTTTTTCAGGAAATGTTCAGGCCGGCGAGGCTGACTTGTTTGGCTATCGTGACCTGGGCTCAGGTGCAGAACTTCGCA
>CAYXJS010000037.1:0-16895 GCA_964465045.1 uncultured Bacteroidales bacterium
CTTCTCCTTGACTTTCAATATATTATATCGCCGCTTTGCCAAGTTGGGTTAAGATGAAAGTTGGAAGTTGGCAGAATGCAGTTGGCAATGTGACCTTTTATGAATTGTATAACTGCTGGTATTGATGAAAAAATATCGCCAACTGCCAACTGCTTTTTGCCAACTGAACTTAACGACCTAAATAATTGCATTATGTGAATACATTATATTTGACACTAAGACCTAAATCACCTAATACAAATCATTTAGCTTTTCACATTCAATAATCAGAACAGAGCCTCTATTTTTTAATAAACAGTCGGTTTGCAGAGCCTTTCCGGTCTGATGAAATCTGCATGTTGTACACGCCATTAGCAAAATCTCCGGTATTAATAGAGATGGTTTCATCTGCGCTTCCGGGTGATGTGTTTGATGTGTATACAAGCCGGCCAGTTTGATCAAATATCTTGATTTTAAATGTCTCGCCTTCGGTCGATCTGATTTTCAGGGAGACCTTATCTGTTGCGGGATTGGGGTATGGACGACTAATATTTTTATCCATTTGATACAGGTCTTCCGGCACATCGGCTATTACCTGATCTTCCTGGATCAACAGGTTAATGGATATGTCTTGCTGACTATTATCATTGATATTCTGATAAATCGGGACAGAATGCATGCCGGTGATTTCAGCTCTTACTTCGTAATCACCGTGATGGAGATTTTCGAAAGCGAAAGTTCCGTCTTTTTCAGAATATGTGCATGAATGGCGTTCATCTTCATCGATGATATAGATAGGTATGTCGGTAGCTGAGAAGTCACGGAACCCAGTAGAGTCATATCTGATTTTACCGGAAATTTTGCCGTCACCGCTGTAATTAACGGAAGTTCTTTCCAGGTCAATGTTGTATTCCCACATGGTAGAATCAAACTGGATTACTTCTGCGTCCTGCCACTGGGTTTCATTGCCATAATATGTAGGCATATAGTTGGTATATTGCCCTAAATCATGAGAGGCCTCTGCTTTTATTACATACCGGCCTTCTATTTGCTGATAGAAATAATAAAATCCAAGCGTATCAAATTGACTGCTGTCTACGTATTGTAGTTTGTTGTTTTCATCAAAAGTGTAAAGATAAGCCGTTCCGCCTTCAATAGGGAAATGATTCACAAAAACATGCCCGCCCAGGTTGAAGTGTCCGTCTTCAGCTACGCTTACTTTTTTGCAGGTTACAGACTCTTCTATCTCCCCATCTTCTATTGTTTCAATAGTCAGGCAAACAGTATAAATACCGGGTTCGGTATATTCGTGCGTTTCTTCTTTTTTATCTGAGGTTTGACCATCGCCAAAATTCCAGTGCCATGAAATAATATCACCGTTAGATTTATCCTTAAAATGAAATGTAAACGGACTGGAATTGGTTGTGTCTTTTATGATGGAAAAAAGTGCAAATCCCTTTTCATCCCCGGCCTGACGTGTTTGTCCGTTTGCTGCCGAAAGCAAAACCAAAAAGGAGAATATCTGTAACGTAAATCTTTTCATGTTCATGTTTGATTAAGACAAAACCATATGCGGTTTCGTTGCCCGCTGTTACTAATTTTAAAATCCTACGGTTAATCCGGTACTGATTCCTAATGCAAAGGGATTTCGGTTACCGGGTTCTGAACCTGTGTTATAAACCGGGTTGAAATAATATTTCATCCTTGGTTCCACGGCCAGCCAAATGTCATTATGCAAATGGTAATGTAAGCCGGCGCTAAAAACAAACTGCCAGTTTGTAGTTACCCTTCCTGCCGGCTTGTTATTGATATTTTGAATTTGAGCATTTTGATTATCAAAATTGTGATTTGTAGTTTCATTAAGCATAAAAGAAACTACTGGTCCCCCTTTTAATGAGTATGCCAGGTTTTGGCCAAGTGTATTTTTATGTCCCATAAGCAATGGCATGCTTAAATAGCGGTAGCTGTTTGTATATGCTGTGGTAGTATTATGTTCGGTTGTGTCAAACACTTCCACTTCCTGAGTGTGATAGATGGGTTTTGGTTCATTGCCGGAGGTGTCGAAAGTAACGTCATAAACATCCTGGTATGAACCCAAATACTCAGTTTCAATGAAATTGATGTTGGCATTGCTGTTATCGCTGGATGTTCCCATAGAAAAGCCGGATTGGATAAAATATTGATTAAAGGAATACATTATGGCTACATCGGCTGAAAAAGCTGAGCTATTACCGTTGATTGCGCCTGAAGCATACATTCGTTCGGGTGTGGCATACACACCAAAAGCCCAATTATTATTGGTTGATGGTTTTGGGAGATTAGGTTGGTCCTGGCTGGCCAATTCATCATTTGTTTGCCCGGGAAATTGTGTATTTGGATTTTGATATAATTTCCTTTTTTCAGGATAATCATAAATCACAGAATTGTTTGAGCCGGCCAGAGTGCGGCAGTCTTCCTTAATTAAATTGCTCAATGGAATTGATTGATTTATACTTTGCCTGTCCTGCAGGCCGCTTGTATTTTCATGTTGTTCCTGCTGTTGATCCTTGTTCTTTTCGGCTTTTTGTATTGTTTCTATTTGATTTTCATCAAAAACCGGAGCCGGTTTATTTTGTGTAATTTTATTTTGCGGAGCGAACTGTGATTGCGGCAATACTCCAGTATCGCTGCCATATGATAAAGCGAACAGCAGGATAAGTAATGCTGCTGCCACGGCAGCGATAACCTGCCAGTGTTTTTGAAGGAAATACAGCGTTCCGGCATTGCGTTCTGATGCAACTTTGTTGAGGCCGGTTTCGATCTTTTGCCAGAGGTGTGGGGGAGGTGTTTTTTCATACCTCTCCAGCTTTTCTTTAATTGCCTGGCTTAGTCCGTTATTCCTTTTCTCCATGCCGTTTTAATTTTTCTCTTAATAAGCGCTTTGCTCTTAATAGCTGGGATTTTGACGTATTTTCAGAAATATCCAGCATTTCGCCAATCATTTTATGGGTGTAACCTTCCAATACGTTCAGGTTAAACACTACTCTGTATCCCTCCGGGAGGGTTTGTACTATTGCTAAAATCTCATCGGCAGACATGCGGTCTAACACTTTTTCTTCCTTCTGATTTTCCGCTTCCAGGTCATTGATGTCCATTTCCCGGGCATGTTTCAGGTTTTTCTTGTAATTATTGATAGCTGTATTAACGATAGTTCGGCGCAACCAGCCTTCAAAAGAACCCTGAAACTTAAAACGATGGAGGTTAGCAAAAACTTTAATAAACGCATCTTGCAAGATGTCTTCTGCTTCCATCTGATTTTTGGTATACCTGAGGCATACTCCAAACATTTTCGGAGCATAGGAATCATACAATTCCTTCATGGCCGTTTTTTCATTATTCAGGCATCGCCTTATCAGATCGTTCTCCGTCGTCCTCATCAGACTATTTTCATAGCCTTCTTCTTACAGACATAGGCTGTTAGAAAAAGGTTGCGTTTAAGTAAGTTAGTTAAGCATACAGTCCTGAAAACTAAGCAAACTTCAGACCTGTTGTATATTGCAGCGCTGTATTGCTACTTTCAAATGGTTGCAAAGCATTGTATAAGTTGCTGTTGAAAAACAGTAAGGATGTCTGTAGAACATACTTAAATCTTATATACTGCATTAGCCCGCAAATATCAGAAGTGATAATTTTGGACAAATTACAACGCTGTTAAAGCATATGGTCATTGAGCAATTTCAGTAGTTTTTTTCTGTTCAATGGTTTGGCCATATAATCCACAGCGCCGGCTTCGAAACATTTGTTTTTTTCCTCTTTTAATGCATGTGCAGTTTGTGCAATAATAGGAATTTTTGGTTTCTTTTCCAAAATTCTCCGCATTGCTTCATATCCATTCATTTCAGGCATCTGGATGTCCATCAGAATGATATTCACTTCGTTTTCCATTGCCATCTTTACTCCCTCCACACCATTTTCAGCCCATAGCAGGTTAGCTTTAGACTTCCGCAATACGGTTTTCAGGTACTGATAGTTCATTTCCTCATCTTCTACTATTAAGATTGTTTTGCCTTCCCAGTAAAAAGTTTGACTTTCTCCTTCCTGTACCGCGGGTTTATTTTCGGGTTTGGGTTTTCCTTCTTTGATGTTGACCGTAAAAGAAAACACAGAACCTTTATTAGGCTCTGACTCAACCCAAATTTTTCCTCCCATAAGTTCTACCATGCCTTTAGCCAAAGTCAGTCCTAAGCCGGCACCTTCATACTCCCGGGTGTGATCATAGTCTACTTGCCTGAACTGCTCAAAAATTACTTTCTGGCTCTCTTTGTCTATTCCGATGCCCGTATCTGAGACGTAAAACTGCAGGGTTTCGTCATTTTTCTTTTCATATCCAAGCTCTATGGTTCCTGTATCAGTAAATTTAAAAGCATTGGAAATAAGACTGATCAAAACTTGTTTAAGCCTTATTTTATCTGTGTAGATATAATCAAGGTCTTTCAGGTGTGCAGAAGTATTGATTTGAAATTCAATATTTGGCTTGTCATTCGAAAACTGATCTGTTTCTTCTTCTATTTCTTGTAAGAAGCCATTGAGATGAAACTTTTCTTTCTTGATTTCCACCTGGCCGGCATCGAGGTGAGAAACATCAATAATATCGTCAATCAGTTTTAATAATTGATGGCTGCTCTTTTTGATGATGTCATGAAACTCTTCTTTTTCCACTTCAGAAATGTCAGGGTCAAGCAATAAATCAAGTCCTCCAAGAATATGATTCATCGGAGTTCTGATTTCATGAGACATGCTGGCGAGGAAAGCAGTTTTCAGTCTGTCAGACTCTTCGGCTTTTTCTTTGGCATACAGCAGGTCTTTTTCTGAACTCTTCCGTGCGGTAATATCCCGTGCTATGGCCTGAATAAATGTATTATCTTTCAAAACCACCTTGCTGAGGCTTATCTCAGTATCAATAGTTTTTCCTTTTTCACTGATATGCGTAAAATCAAAAGAAAAAGCTTCCCCTTCCCGGGCTTGTTGAATCTTTTCCTTGATGACTTTTTCAGACTCTTCACCGTTAGGTTGGTATAGCGGTGAAAACTTCAGCGGGCTTTCCCCGACAATCTCATCCTCTGTGGTATCAAATAATTTAGTTGCAGCCTGGTTGCAATCGATGAAAATATCATCTTTCATCAAAAATATGGCATCATTGGAACTTTCAAACAGCGTTTTGAATTTTGTTTGGCTTTCTTTCAGGTTTTTCTCTGCAAGCTTACGTTCAGAAATGTCGCGATAAATCACATAAATACCCTGGTGTTTTCCATAAAACTTTATTGGCACGCCCATTATGGAAACATAAGTCGGAACGCTGTCTTTCGTATAACGGATGCCTTCTTCTTTTACTTTATTTCCTGCCGCAGCGGCTTTGGTTAGCTCTTGCGCTTCACTGTATAGCTCGGGGGTTAAAATAAGCTCATCAATGTTCTGGCCTACAGCTTCTTTAGCAGCATAATTGAAAAGGTTACAGAATTCTTCATTTACCCTTTCAATAACGCCATCAGGTTTTACGATAGCAATGCCTTCCGGGGCTTTATCAAAAAGACTGGCAAAATATTGCCGGCTTAGCTCCAGCGATCTTTCGGATTGAGATTTCTGGATGGCTGTGCCGATGATATTCGCTATACTTTTGAGGATTAGGATGGTTTCTTTCCCCCAATCACGGGGTTCTAAGCAGTCATCAAAACCAATAAAACCATACCAGGCATCCTCAATAAAAATAGGGGTTAATAAAACTGAACGAATGTTTTGCTTTTCCAGTATCTCTTGCATAGGTGTTTCCAAATCTTCAATCCGGGCTGTGAAGTGCTCTTGTCGGGCCAGCGCTTTATGCATTGAGGATGATAGCTTATAAGGAATATTTTGATTTTCCTGCTCATGCTGATAGCTTGCTATTTCAGGGGCTGTCCATTCATATCGCTGGTTCATAACCAGTGAGCCATGATCGTTATAATTGTTCTCAAAAATATAGACCCGGCTTACGCCCGTGATATGTCCAAGGTTTGCAAGCACCTCATGGATATTTTCCTCCCAATTTTTCTTTTGCAGAATTTTTTCAGAAGAAAAACTGATGGCATCAATTAACCTGGTATTAAGTGTGTCATTGTTCATTATTACGAAATTTTCCTCTGCCCCATTTTCTGACACGAAAATAAACAAAATACCTGAAACCAAAGCGCCAAAGCAAAAGAATGGCATTCTTTTGCTTTGGCGTTAAAGAAATTTATTTTTTGGGTTTCACAGCGATGGTATACATGGCCGGCACAACGACTAAAGTAAGGAAAGTGGCAAAAGTCAGTCCGAAGATAATCGTCCATGCCAGGGGTATCCAGAAAGTAGCATCGCCCCCAAAGAAGATATTTGGGTCTAGATGAGTAAATAAACCCGGAAAGTCAATATTCATTCCTATAGCCAGTGGCAGGAGGCCTAATATGGTAGATGCAGCCGTTAAAAGCACTGGCGTTAACCTGACAGTACCGGCCTGAACTATCGCTTCAATCCGATTTTTGCCTTGCTTGATTTGCAAATCGGTATAATCAATCAGGATAATTGCATTCTTCACTACGATTCCGGCTACGGCAATTACTCCCATACCGGTCATAATGACAGAAAAATCAATATTGAAAATCACCAGACCTAAAAGTACTCCTATAAGACTGAAAAGAATTTGAACCACAATTATCATGGGTTTGGCTACAGAATTAAACTGCATGACCATTATAATGATAATCAGTACAACAGCCAGAAGGAAGGCGAAAGAGAGGAATTCGAAGTTCTCTTGCTGGTCTTCCTGCTCTCCTGTGAAGTTAACGGCGTAACCTTTCGGCAGGTCATCGCGAAACTCTCCGAGCGAACTATCGATCTGTTCTACGATTTCATTGGCATTATAACCTGAAAGCACGTTGGAGTATAGTGTTACCACCCGATCATGGTCTTTTCGTTTTACGCCACCATATGTTTGCGTGTACTCAATATCGGCCACACTGGAAAGTGGAATCTTATTGAGTCCATTATCTCCCGGCAGCATGATTTTCAGATTCATCAAAGATTCTAAGTTATTACGGTATTCCTCCTTAAGTCTGAGGCGGATATCGTATTCATCTTCCCCGTCGCGGATTTTTGAAATTTCTTTTCCATTAAGGGCCGTTCTTAAAGTAGAACCCAATTGGCCGGTGTTAATGCCCAGCATGCTGGCTTTGTCCCGATCGATGTTGACTACCAGTTCAGGGGTATTGGGTTCGATATCCATTTTCAGTTCCTCAATACCCGGAATCTGCAATTCTTCTATGTATGTTTTCAGTCTTTCTGTTACTGGAATCAACTCAGAAAAGTCCTCGCCCGAGATCTCAATATTGATCGGTTTACCTGTGGGTGGGCCGTTTTGTTCTTCCGTAACCGTAATTTCTGCTCCGGGTATTCCCTTCATGGCGTCTCTGAGTTCGTCTACATACTTGATGGTATGTGGGAATTTACGGAATTGATACTCTACAAAATTGATGGTTACTTTTGCCAGCTTGGTTTGCGTAGTGCGGTCAAACACATCTTCGCCCGCATTTACAGCTACATTGGTTACGATACTTTCGATGTCAGGATTGTTTTCTCCAAGCACATCAAAAATGCGGCCTTCAATCACACGTGCTACAGAATCTGTTGTGTTGATTTCCGTTCCGGCCGGCATTTTCAGGTAGGTGTGAATGGTGTTGGGGTCTTGCTCCGGGAATACTACAACCTTTGGTGCGTTAACCCTCAAGATGAAAAAAGTTAGTATCAATAACAGCACAGTACCAAAAATCACGATGTAGGGATGATTCCCTTTCAGCAAGAACATTAATGTTTTTTTATAAGCATTGCTGATAGCCGGCAGAACGTGTTTTTGGAATCTTCTAATTAAATGGGTCAGCACATATTTTACCAGCAAATAGAGTGTGTAAGCTGCTGCAATCAGGTGGCCTATCCATTCTATACTCACCACGTATGAAAGTACAAGAACTGCCACAGCGGCGAGCCCGAAGATGATATTCTTTTTGTGATCTATTTTAATGTCCTTTTCTTCGCGGTATTTCATAAACGAAACTGCAAAAACCGGGTTCATGGTGTAAGCCACAAGCATTGAGGCGAGCAGGGTAATAATGATGGTTACAGGGATGAAAATCATAAACTCGCCGAAAATACCGGGCCAAAAGGCCAGCGGGATAAACGGAGCCATAGTGGTGAGGGTTCCGGCAAAAACGGGTTTGGCTACTTCTGCCGTTCCGATGTTAGCAGCGTCATGGATTTTTAATCCCGGTGTGTTCATAAAGTGGCGGTAAATATTTTCTACCACAACAATGGAGTTGTCTACCACAATCCCCAAAACGAGAATAAAAGCCATCAGCACAACCATGTTCATGGTAAACCCGATTAGCGGGATAAAAATGAAAGCGATCACCATAGACAGCGGAATAGCAATTGCTACAAAAAGCGCGTTATCCACGCCCATGAAAAACATCAGCACAAGAACAACAACTAAAAACCCTAAAATGATGGTGTTAAACAGGTTGCTGATGTTGTTTCGGGTCATGTCGCTCTGGTCGCCGGTAGTAACAATATCAAGGCTGGCGGGTGCATTATTCTCAAATTGATCCATAATAACCCTGATCCCATCTACTGCATCAATAAGGTTTTCGCCGGATTTTTTTATCACGTTAAGTGTAATCACGTCATTCCCGTTAAGGCGCGAAAAGCTTTCCCTGTCAGCAAAGTCGTCTTGCACCTGTGCGATATCCTTTAAATAAACTCCTTTGGTGATCATGATGTTCTTCAGGTCTTCTACGCCTTTAAATTCTCCGATAATGCGGAGGTTGCGTTCCATGTTATCCATTTTGAGCTGACCGCCTGAAATGGTAACGTTTTCCATGTTTACTGCCTGCTCAATCTGCTCAAAAGTAATTCCGGCAGCCTGCATTTTGTATAGGTCTACGTTGATTTCAAATTCGCGCTCCAGCGCACCCACGATATCTACACGCGTAACAGCCTGCATTCCTTCAATTTCATCCTGCAGTTCTTCGGCATATTCTTTAATCTTAACTAGTCCCAAATCGCCTGACATATTGATATAAAGAATAGGAAACTCAGATACATCGATCTCCATAATGTCAGGCTCATTGAGAATTCCGTCGGGTAAATCAGGTTTGGCTTTATCCACAGCTTCGGTAACATCCTGATAAGCTTCATTGTTATCGACGTTGGTTTCAAATTCAAGCAATATCATCGAAAAGTCCTGAACCGAATTGCTGCTGAGTTCTTTAATACCGTCAATGCTTTTCAGTTCCTTTTCGAGCGGACGGGTCACCAGGTTTTCCATATCCTCAGGTGAAGTGCCGGGGTAGACGGTGTTGATAGAATAGTATGGGAAGTCTACCTCCGGGAAATTTTCCTTGGGGGTAGACTGGTATGCAATGATACCAAAAAGGATTAAAACCATAGTAACAAAATAGATTGTAACCTTGTTATTTATTGCATATTCTGATAGCAGAAATTTCCTGTTTTTCATATTCATAATAATGTTTTTACTTTTACAAACCTTTTACAGCAGTTTGTTAAATATTTTTTACAGATATCTCAGCGCCATCGGATAAGCCCTGGTGGCCTGCTGTAATTATCTTATCGCCTGCGTTTAGTCCGCTGATGATTTCTGTGCGATTGTTGTAACTAAGCCCAGTTTCTACCCATTTTTTGCGGGCTATCCAGTTGCCCCCGTCTTTTTCAGCTACAAAAAGAAATTGCCGGTTTTGCGTTTTTTGTATCACATTCACCGGTGCGGTGATGGCTTCTTCGCTGGTGTAATTCAGGATTTCCAAAGAGATAATCATATTGGGTGCCCATTGGTTGTTTTCTCCGGGCAATGCTATTTCTATAGTAAATGTGCGGCTTTGGTCATTAATGGCTTTGGCAACAGCTTTAACCTTGCTGGTGTATTCTTCAAATCCATTAATTGGCTTAACAATTACTTTATTTCCTTTTTTCACTTGATTAATGTAGCTTTCTGAGATTTCAGCCTTGATTTTCATTTCAGAGAGTTGCACAATACGAGCAGCCTGAAAGCCTGCCGGCGCCATTTCACCTTCTTTTAGGAAGAGTACATCAATAGCCCCTGAAATAGGAGCTTTAATGGATAATTTATCAAGCTGTTCCTGTGTTGTGGCTAATTTTTTTTCCAGGCTTTCTTTTTGGTTTTTGGCTTGCAGGTATTCAATTTCGCTGCCGATGTTTTTATCCCAAAGTCTCTTCCGGCGTTCAAAAACATCTGTGGCAAAATCCAGATTGTTTTTCAACTCATCTATTTGCTTTTTCATGGTGGAGGGGTCTATCTGAGCTATCTTTTGACCTTTGGAAACTTCATCGCCTTCATCTACATAGATTTCTTTCACAACACCCGGTGATTCCACGGGAACAAAAATGTTGTTGTCGGAAATAACTTCGCCCTGGCTACTCAGAAAATGATTAAAGGCTACCGGCTCCACTTCTGAAATACTCACATCAGTTAAATTTTTGCCGGGGAGGCTACGCCCTTCATCTTTGAAATCTTCATCAAGATTCGTTATTTGCTGATTCACTTGATCCAATTCTGTTTGCAATTGGTTACGTTGCTGTTTTAATTCTTTGAGTTTTTCCTGATCGGTTTCCTGTGAGCAGGCTGCCAGGAATAATATTATGACCGGAATGATTGCTATTTTTTTCATAATAATACGGTTAAACATATTTTACAGGTTATTTAATTTCTTATTTAGTTTCACTTTTGCCTGGAGCATATTCAACAGGGATTGATGGTAATTGCTTTGTGCGTTAAGCATTTGATTGTTGGCCTGAGTCAGGTCCATACTGCTGGAAACCCCTTCTTTATATTTTTCCAGGGTTTTATCGTAGATTTTTTCTGCCATTTGCAGGTTTTCCTGTTGCGTGTTATAGCTTTTTACTGCCGTGCTGAACTCGTTACGGGCTTGCTTTAGCTCCAGAAAAATACCTTGTATGGCCTGTTCTTTCTGGTTTCGGGTTTGTTCAAGTTTTAGCCTGGCTTGCTTTACTTTAGCAAAACGCCCTGCGCTATGGAATATTGGGATGTCTACATTTACTCCTATCATATCTGGGATGGAGGTATTAAAATCCGGGGCATTGGCTATTTCTTCGTGTCGGTAAAAACCTGAAATAGTGGGCAGGAATTCGCTTTTTTTCTGTTTCCAGTCAAGCTCGGTGAGGTCTTCCTGCGTGGTCAGCATTCTGTAATTCAAATTGTTTTCCAGGTTAAAATCCTCGTTCAGAAGCGCTTCTACAGGTACGTCCTCTTTTATGTTCTGAATTTTATCCGTTAAAACTATTTCATTATCCCTTTCCATTCCTATCTGCAGTTTCAGCATATCATAGGATACATCAACCTGGCTTTTCAGTTCGGTTATCCCGTTTTCAATGGTCAATCGGTTTAGCTTCATTTGGTCCAGATCAGTATCTTCCACGAAGCCTTCTTTAAGCATCTCGCTGATTTCGTATTCTGTTTTCCGGATGTTTTCGAGGGTGTTTTGCATAATATCGAGGTTCTCCTCTAAAACCAGTATCATATAATACGTATCTGCGGTTTGAGCCTTTACGTCTATTTCTGATTTTTCGAGCTGCTCATTGGCTAGTTGTTTATATACTTTGGATGCCTGAAGACCTACGATATAAGAGCCGCTGAAAATAAGCTGCGATACTGTAAGATTCAGCGTGGTATTCTGCTTTGCAGCCAGTTTAATGGGTTCTCCCTCTACCATTGTGAGGGCATAAACGCCGGTTGAGGTTTCAATGGGCGTGCCGAAAATGGGCATGTCGTCTGAAGGATTTTTTACAATGGCGTTAGAAGGAAAATTTACTTCAGGCACTTCAAAAATGTTTTGATAGGACACTGAAGCGTCTATCTGGGGTAGTCCTGTGGCTGTGGTTTCCCAGATTTGTTTTCGCGCGATGATCACTTCCAGCTCAGCATTTTTGATATCCCGGTTGTTATTGAGGGCATATTCTGTGGCTTCCTCAAGCGAGAGTTCAACTGCGGTCTGACTACCTGCACTTAAGGTTGTCAGAATAATCGTCGCAATGATAATCGTAAATTGTTTCATATTTAATCGGATAATTTTAGATGCTTTTTATTTTGTTCATAGTATTGTAAGCCTTTCTCATTGGCTATGCCTCGGATGTGATTATCGAACATCACATTAAAAATGGTCTTAAAGCTTATATTCTCATTGCATAATATACCCTCCGGTTCGTGGAGGTCTTCCAGCTTTTTTACATACAGGCTGGCTATCAGATTTATATTAAGGTCTTTACGGAAAAGGCCTTCTGAAATTCCCTTTTCAATATTTCGTTTAACCCGGTCGTGGATATATTGTCGTTTTTCCTGAAAGACTTTCTGAAAAAGGTCGGGATAGTATTTGTTCAAGTCAAAAGAAAGCTGCGGGTTTATTTTTTTGATTTCCGCATGAACCCATTTGGATATTTCCAACAAGACATCAATGGCATTTCCGTTTCCATTGCTGTATTGTTCAATAAAAATATCATTCTGGTGCGACTGATATCTGAATACTTTCTCTACAAGTTCTGTTTTATTTTTCACGTATTGATAAAGCGTTTTTTTAGAAACCTTTAACTCCCTGGCTATATCATCCATCGAAACACTACGGATGCCGTAGGTCTGGAACATCTTCAGTGTATCAGCCAAAATCGACTGAAATTTTTCATCCATCACAATAAATTTTGGCAAAGGTAAACATTTTGGATTAGGAAACAATACAGATCGAAAACGTTTCCAGTATTAAAATGTTCTGATGAGTTTATTTCTTAATTCTGTCCGGATGGTCAGAAATAAAGTTTTTCCAGCCATTTTGGGTGTTTTTGGCCAGTCCTGTTGGATTATCCTTTTGAAAGAAATGGCAAATTGCCGTAGCCAAACCGTCAGTGGCATCGAGATATTGCGGTTCTTCCTTGAAAGTAAGTAACCTCTGTACCATAGCAGATACCTGCTGTTTGCTGGCATTACCGTTTCCGGTAATGGCTTGTTTGATTTTTCGGGGGGAATATTCAAAAATAGGAATGTCGCGATATAATCCCGCAGCCATGGCAACGCCCTGAGCGCGGCCCAGTTTAAGCATGGATTGTACGTTTTTTCCGTAGAAAGGACCTTCGAGCGCCATTTCATCGGGATGATATTCTTCGATAAGTGATAGTGTGCGTTCAAAGATTCTTCTTAATTTTATGGCCGGATCGCTGATGCGCGAAAGTTTAAGCACACCCAGGCTGATCATCGACAAACGGTTGCCTTCTGCTTTAATCAGGCCGTAACCCATTACATTGGTGCCGGGGTCAATGCCTAAAATGATGCGCTCTTTATTCGCCAAAACAATCCATTTTATGGTTCAGAAAGCAAAGGTAAAGAAAACCCTAAACATACTATTAAAGGCAATCATCGTGATGACTGCTTATGGTTTTCTGTATTACCAGTTATTCCGTAAAGACAAGCTTGATCAGGTATTGGAAGCCGTCAACCGGTTTGCGGATATTAAGAGCTTGTATTTTATGCTGACAATTGTAATACTGATGATGTTTGTAAATTGGAGCATTGAAGCGTATAAATGGCGTTATCTGTTGAAGGATGAAGAGCAAATTGGTTTTTTAAGAAGTTTGAAAGCCGTTTTTGCCGGGATTACCGTTAGCATTTTTACACCGAATCGTGTGGGTGAATTCCTGGGCAGGGTTTTTATACTTAAAAAAGCTAAGCCTCTGCGAGCGGTATTTATAACGATTATCGGAAGCTACAGCCAATTGCTGGTAACACTGATTTTAGGTTATATTGCAGTAATTTACTTTTCTGTGCAATATCTTCATCATTTTGAGTCTGTTCCGGTTTGGTTTTTTAATGCAGTGGCGCTTGGTGTAGGACTAATCATTTTATTGCTCACATTGCTTTACCTGAACCTGAGCATTCTCGATCCGCTCGTAAATCGCCTGATCAATTCCCGCTGGAAAAAAGTCGGGCAGTATTTTTCGGTCTTTTCGCGTTTCAACACGGCCACTTTGCTCAGAGTATTTGGTTTTAGTTTATTGCGATATGGTGTCTTTACGCTTCAGTTTTTATTGTTAATACAGCTCTTTCAAGTTCAGGTTCCGTGGTTCGACGGTTTTTTACTGATAGCGCTGATGTTTTTTACCATGTCGGCCATTCCAACAGTAACATTAGCTGAACTGGGAGTACGTGGTTCTGTTACCATCACTTTGTTCAGAATGTATTTGGAACTTAACCAGGAATTTACTCCTATGATGGAATTTGGTGTGTTCTCTGCGTCTTCGGCCTTATGGCTAATTAACCTGGCTTTACCTGCGCTGTTTGGAACCCTGTTTATTTTTCAGTTACGTTTCTTTAAGAAAAACAGCGATTTATGATCCCGTTATTCATTTTAACCATCGCGTTTATATATAGTCTTTTAATTTGTTACCTGGCTTATGGCTGGTTTAGATTAAAATCAGGTCATCCATCCGGATATGAATTTTATACGAAAGTTTCTGTAATTATCCCGGCCCGTAATGAGCATGAAAATATTGGTTTGCTTCTTGGAGATATCAGCAGGCAAACTTACCCGGCTGATCATATGGAAGTTATTGTTGTGGATGATAGCTCTGAGGACGAAACAGCAAAACTGGCGCAGAAGGGTATGCAAGAATATCAGATTCCGGGAAGAGTGATTAGGCTGCAGGAAGTATCGCCGAATTCCTCACCAAAAAAGCGAGCTTTGACAGAGGGCATAAACAGGGCTTCAGGAGAGCTGGTTATAACTACAGACGCTGACTGTCGTGCAGGTACAGACTGGCTCAAAACAATGGTAAGTCATTATCAAAAGTCCGGTTCGGTTTTGCTTTCCGGGCCTGTAAAACATGCCCCGCTTAAAACGTTCTTCAGTAAAATACAAGCGTTGGAATTTAACAGCCTTATTGCATCAGGTGCCGGAGCCATCGGCGCCGGCACCGCTCTGATGAGCAATGGGGCTAACCTGGCCTTCCGGCGAAAAGCTTTCTTGGCAGTGAAAGGATATGAAGGTAATGAATCTTTTGTTTCAGGCGATGATGTGTTTTTGATGATGAAATTGCAACAAGCTTTCGGAAAGCACGCCATAACGTTCGTGAAAAATCCAGGCGCTATCGTCAGTACTGCGGCCAAAAATACCTGGCAAGAATTTATGGAGCAGCGAACAAGGTGGGCATCCAAAACAAGGGCATACAAAACCTTCTTTGCCCTGTTTACCTCGCTTATGGTCTTTTTCTTTAATTTTTTGTTGCTGATATCGCCTCTCTATTTGCTGTTGCATCCCTCAGGGTATGCATGGATTCTGGCCGCCTGGGCTGTTAAGTTTGTTATAGATGCGGTGTTGCTCTTTCCTGTATCACGCTTTTTAGGGCAGGCTCACTTATTCAGGTATTATGCACCCGCTCAGTTTTTTGTGGTTTTCTACATTTCCCTGGCCGGTTTTTTGGGTATGACCACCAAGTTTAGATGGAAGGGGAGGGTTTATAAAAAATGAGAGCCGTTTGCACTAAGTCAAAGCGGCTCTCACAGATTGTTTATTTTACAATAACCTTTCGCTGATAAGTTTCATTTTGGTGTTCGATGATGAGGAAATACACGCCGCTGGCTAACCTTGACAAGTCGAGTTCCTGCGTTTTACCGCTGAGTTTAGTAAAAGTTTTTACAGTAAGACCATTCACTGTTTTTACATTGACCTTTTCTATGATCTGAGGAGTGTTCCATAGCAGCGTGACTTTTGTGCTGGCCGGGTTTGGATAAATTGTGAGTGAAATATCATCCTCTAATTCATCGATGCCGGTTTCGAGCAGGAGACCAAAGTCAACGGTTAAATTAGCGCTGTTAACCTCAAAAGTTTCAGATGCCGGGTCAAAGCCGTCTGCGCTTACTTCTGCAGAGTAATCTCCATAATACAGAGTTGTTTCTGCCTGTCCGTTTTCTTCGGTAATCAGCACATCCTGGTCTTCTATGTCGATTTCAGCGCCTTCGATGGGTTCTTCAGTCTCTTCATTGTAAACATTAAACAGTACTTCACCTGATAAAGGCATCATACCTACTTCATGAATGAAAGAAGGTTCTGAGGCAGTGGTTCCTGAGGCGGACTCGTATCCGTCAGCTTCCACATAGAAATCATGGCCTCCGCCTGCGGGTAGTAATACGGAAGCTTGCCCGGAATTGTCAGTAGTTGCTGTTTCATCCAGAACTTCAATTATCGCACCTTCGATAGGTTCACCAGTTACTGCATTCGAAACCATGAACGAATAATTCCATAATTCTTGTTCCATTTCTACTTCTTCGGTTTCATCAGAACCTTCTACCGTTACACTTCCGCTTGCGTCCTGGTAGTACTCGGCAGTAACCGTATAAGGATAGGTGCCGTCGGATAAATCAATTGCAGCTTCTCCGTCATTGTTGGTAGTGATTTCGCCTCCATCTACGTCAATGATAGCTTCCGGTATAGGGCTGCCGCTATCAATGTTCGTCACAATAAATGTCACAGTGTAGCTTTCCGGCGGCACAGGCGTGAGTTCCACTTCTTCTGTGATGTCTGTTCCATCTACCGTAACGTTGCCGGAGCTTTGCTGATATTCATCGGCGGAAGCGGTATAGGAATACGTACCGTCGATTAAATCAATTGCAGCTTCGCCAGAGGCATTTGTGGTTAAGTCATTACCGTCGATGGAAATTGCAGCGCCTTCAATTGGGTCAGAAGTTTCGCTGTCAGTTACGATGAAGGTAACGGTATGTTCCTCAGGTGGCACAGGCGTGAGTTCCACTTCTTCTGTGATGTCTGTTCCATCTACCGTAACGT
>CAYXJS010000037.1:16995-20973 GCA_964465045.1 uncultured Bacteroidales bacterium
CGTCGATGGAAATTGCAGCGCCTTCAATTGGGTCAGAAGTTTCGCTGTCAGTTACAATGAAGGTAACGGTATGTTCTTCTTCTGCTTCGGTTACATTTATGGTGTAATCTTCCACTTCGCCATACGAAAAGATACCACAAGAGTGCGTACCGCCGTCGGCCAGCGAAACCCGCATAAGGGTATTCCCCAGCACAGCATCTGACGGTACTTCGATTTCAGATGTGGCAGTAAAAGTTCCGCTAACGGCATCATAGTCAAAGAAGATCGTTTCGTCACTGTCTAAAAAGTCGCCATCCTGGTTCCAGTCGATCCAGCCCCAGAACTCATCTGAGCTCAGTCCGTCAGCAGCCGTGGCTGATATGGTGTAGGTTTGACCAGCAGCCAGGTCTGTGGAGATATCTGTAAAATCACTATATCCGCTGTCTCCGGAATCATTGTCGATTTCTTCAAGATTAACATTGGAAATGTATTCATACCCTGTGTTGGTAGCATAGGATTCACAGTAGTCAAGGCCGGTGGTAGTTCCTTCTCCGGTAAGGCCGGGTGTAAAGTAGCACCATGTATCCTCATTATATTCGAAAACCGCAAAGTGGTATGTCGTTCCGGCTTGCAGTCCGGTAATTGTGGCAGATGTTCCAGTACCGTTGTAAACTGCATAATTGTCATCACCCAGAGGGTCACCCACGCCAAATTCGGTGTTCGTTGAGTAGTCGGTTCCGTTTTCCGGGAATTCATTTACGCTTCCAGCCTCGCGAGCCAGGACCAGAACGCCGTCGCCATCCCCTCGTGTCCAGTTGATGGTCAGGTCATGATTGTTGGTTTGCGTAATGTTAAAATCGGAAGCCTGCACAGATGGAGGTGTGCATTCGCTTTCGCTGGTGATCGCGATATCGTCGATAGCCCAGTGGTAGCCATATGAACCTGTATAATTCCAATTAAGTCGCACAGCGCTTTCGCCGGCCAGCGCTCCGGAGAGGTCCTGCGACCATGTTTCTGCGTTATCAGTAGAGCTGCTCCATGATTGTATTTCAGTCCAGTTTAATCCGGCATCTGTGGAATATGATAAAGTGCCCGCAGAAGATGAATAGCTTCTGAAATAATGCTCAAATGTAAGGGTAACGGCAGAATAGTCAGATAAATCCAGCACCGGTGTAATGAGGTCGGCATCCTGGCTGTTTCCGCTGCCGTAGTTGTCGCTATCGAGCACGACATAGCCATTGCTTTCGGTAGAAGAATTGAAAGTTTCATTGCCAGCCAATTCATAGCCTCCGTTTACAAATTGCCAGACTTGCCCGGAGCCTTCATTATCCTGATTCTCCCAGCAATTGGGCAATGTATTTGACGAAAAATCTTCTTCAAAAGGCAGTGTGGTGATGAGATCGCAGTGAGTAGAAAAAGATTTGGTAGTTCCGTATGATGTGCCTTCGCTATTGATGGCATAAGCTCTTACATAATAAGTTGAATTTTCTGTGAGTCCGTCGAGGGTTTCCTCGAATGTACCTACTCCGCTTCCGGATTCCACAACATTATCATCTGTAGTGGGGCTTCCGGTTTGGTTATAGACAAATCCGCGTTCATTAACGGGGTTTCCGTTATCTGTGAGTACTTCACCGTTTACATCGGCTGATGTTTGTGTAAGATTGGAGATTTCACCGGTATTGACGACCGGATAACCTAAAGAAATGCCTGATACAATGATGGAAAAATCCTGCGCTCCTCCCTCGAGTGAGCCTTTATGATTTATTGTGATAGTATATTCTTCTTCTTGAGGGTTTTCTATAAATACTTTTTCTACATTATCCACATCATTTACTCCTGTTGTAGCTGCCGCAGAAGGGTTTTGGCCGTCAAGCAAATATGGGTAAAAAGTAGTGGAAGTGGCTGTTTCTGTTACAGATACATCCAGATCATTGACCAGCATAGGGTCGGTAGGGTTGAGTTGTGGCGCAACCGGAGTTCCGGGCACATCTGTCCATACAACTGTAACAATCAAGGGTTCAGCGCCGTTGGCAGTTACATCAAGGGTGAAACTATCGCCGTCGTTAAGCGTTTCTTCCTGGATGAGGGATTCGATTTGATCATTACTGATGACTTCTGTAGCAGATTCTGTATTGAGTAGTCCCCACCCGAACATATAATCGGGGCCTTCGTGCGGGCCGGCTTCATCGGCGGTATGAATGGCCAGCGCTTTCAGTGTGGCCGCTTTTATATAATTTCCATTGAGCTCGTTGAAATGTTCTTGCAAAAGAAGTAAGGAACCTGTTGTGCTGGGCGCTGACATGGATGTTCCGCTCATAGTAGAGTAGCTTCCGTTTCCATCATCGCTGGAGGAATAAAGTTCGTATCCATTGGCAGAGATATCGGGTTTGATGCGTCCGTCGTCGGACGGGCCCCAGCTAGAAAATGATGTCATTTCCACATCGTCGGGGTTTCCGGAGTATCCGCCGGGTACATCGAGCGTAGCCCCAACGGTAAGAATATTTTTTGCGTTTCCCTGCCAGCCGATGCAGTCAAAGCCGTCATCGCCGCCATCCACGGGGTGTTCTCCATCGCTTGGCCCCTGGCCGCGGTCGTTTCCGGCGCTTTTTACAATCAGGTAGTAGGGGGCGTCATGGGCTATCTGGTCCCAAAGCTGTGCCTGGTCTCCATAAAACCCGAAGTGATAGTCTTCTTCGTCGCTGATGGTTTCATCACCATACCATTCCCAACTGCTTCCGTTCCAGTTCCAGCCTGTAATGAATCCGTAGGAATGGTTTGAAATTAAAAGCCCGGCGGAGGCTGCATCTGCCATTTCCGAATCGTCGCTATCCCAGTCGTAGGCATGCAGCTCAGCGTTGAAAGCCATACCTTTAGCCTGGTTTTGAATGCCTCCGGCCAATATGGTTCCGGCGACATGGGTGGCGTGGTTGCTTGTGCCGCTGCTGCCGTCCATGTCTGTGATTCGGCTTGCGCCGGTATTCGTAAACTCCTGGTGAGTGGTGAGTACATCGCCGCCATCCCACTCACCGGCAATCATGTTTGTCCCGTCTAAGCTAAGCCCGGCGGCTCCTCCGGAATAGACTTCGCTGGTGGATACTGATTCGGCGGCATCGGCATTATGGGTGATATAGTAAAGTGGTCTGTCATCAGGTGTGATGCCCATGAGTTCCATTTTTCCTCCCTCGAAAGACTTTTCGATGATCCAGTCGTTTTCACGGGCTAGCCGGAGGGCTTCCTGCTTGTTTTTTTTCAATGCTTTTGCTCTTTCTGTGCTTAAGGTTTGTAGCGCTTTCGTATTGGTCTGCGAACGAATTTCTTGTTTCTCGGTTTCAGTTTGAGCTGATAAGTTGTATGCTGTGAACAGAAGGAAAATAATCAATAAGGTTTTAAGGGTAAATGTTTTCATAAGCTAATAATTTAAGTTAGTTCTTTTAATTGATATTGTATTGTTCAGTTCAATCAGTTCGTAAGTTTTCAGATTTATATGTTAATAATTTGAAAATCAACAATATAAATTTTCTAACACTCAGGAAAACAGAGCATTATATAATTTATTAGATTGTTCGTACTTTTAGTCCGATTCTCATGTATGTTAAGGACAAATAAAATAAGTTATTCCCCTATTAAATCATAAAATGCTGTTTTTTGTATTGTCATGGATGAAAACCTCTTTTAAATCCACTGTCAACTTATCATTAAAGATATTTACAGGAATTTTATCATCTCCGGCAAACATGCCTTTGAACTGGTATTTTCCTTTATCATCCAGAACAAAAACCGTTACGTTTTCGTCGTTGGGATTTACAATCCAGTATTCTTTTACGCCGTGTTCTTCGTAAAGCTCATATTTTTCTGATACATCTCTTTTGGCATTTTGAGCCGAGACGATTTCGATGATAAAATCGGGCGCGCCGAGACAGCCTTTGTCATCGAGTTTATCCAACTCACAAACCACGTAAATATCCGGCTGGACTACGGTATAGATTTCTTTATCGGATG
>CAYXJS010000038.1:0-20499 GCA_964465045.1 uncultured Bacteroidales bacterium
TTTCAGGAGAAGCATCATTATTATCGCTTTCCTGGAATGACATTGCTGCTATTCGAATTGCTGATTACCTTACCCACCATGGTCAAATTTTTAACGACCCGAATAATAATGGAAAAAAAGTTTTAAACGATCCTTTTGGTTTGCTTTATAAAGATTATTCAGGAAAGCCCACTTCATCAACACGTGATTTCTATTTCGATATCATCGCTTTGTGGCGCCAGTTTAACGGTATCCTGATTCAGGATAAACCCGAAAAAGGAAAAGTAAAGCAATGGATGAATCAGCATCCCAGTGGTTTGGATGAAAAGATCGCGCTTAAGCGGAGAGAAAACAAAATACGCATCATCCATAAAATCATCGATAAAATTGACGACGGCACGTTTAAGTCGGCTGCTTTTTCTTTTAACGAAGGGATGACACACCAACAAAAAGTAGAAAAAGTATTGGAATGGTGGAATACCAGCAAGTTTCATTTGATTTTCGCTTTCCGCAGTCCGGAAATAATCAATGAAATGCTGAATAATTCATTGGATGACGACATCTTGAACACCATGAACAAGGCACGCGAAGCCGGCATACCGTTTTTTGTAAACCCATATTACTTATCGCTTATTGATATCGATAAGGAAAACTATTCTGACATTCCTATTCGTGATTACATTTTTTATTCAGAGGAGCTTGTGGAAGAATTCGGAAAGATCCAGGCCTGGGAAAAAGAAGATATAGTAAAACCCGGAGAGCCCAATGCTGCAGGATGGATTTTGCCAATGGAACATAATATTCACCGCCGTTACCCGGAAGTTTCGATATTGATTCCCGATACGGTCGGGAGAGCTTGCGGTGGACTCTGCGTTTCATGCCAGCGAATGTATGACTTTCAAAGCGGACATCTGAATTTTGATTTGGATAAGCTCAAGCCAAAAGAAAAATGGAAGGACAAACTGCAGCGACTGATGCAGTATTTTGAAGAAGATTCTCAGCTCCGGGATATTCTGATTACAGGAGGCGATGCGTTCATGAGCGGAAATAAATCTCTGGAGAGAATCCTGGAAGATGTTTATAAAATGGCTGAACGTAAACGCAAAGCCAATATGAAGCGTCCTGAAGGTAAGAAATATGCTGAAATGAAACGCGTACGACTCGGAACGCGGCTTCCGGTATACATACCTCAGCGAGTTACAGATGAACTGATTGAGATCCTGAAATCTTTTAAAGAAAAAGCAGAAGAAATCGGAATCCAGCAGTTTGTGATTCAAACACATTTCCAGTCGGCTATGGAGATAACCCCGGAGGTGAAAACAGCGGTTCATAAGCTGTTAAGCGCCGGATGGATTGTTACCAACCAAATGGTATTTACTGCAGCTTCATCGCGTCGCGGACATACCGCTAAGCTCAGAAAAACGCTGAACGATATCGGCGTACTGACCTACTATACTTTTTCAGTAAAAGGTTTTAAAGAGAATAAGCACAATTTTGCCACAAATGCGCGTATAGTTCAGGAAAAACACGAAGAAAAATTCATTGGTCATATCCCTTCTGAAAAGGAAGAACATATAAAGTCATTTCCTGAAAATGCAGATCAAATGATTGAAAACATTTATAAGCTCCGTAAAGAAACTGGTATCCCTTTCCTTAGCAGCGACAAAAGTGTATTAAACATGCCAGGTGTAGGCAAAAGCCTCACTTTCAGGGTGATTGGCATAACGGAAGACGGTAGGCGTATCCTGCAGTTTGACCATGACAGCACGCGTACCCACAGCCCTATTATAAATAAAATGGGAAAAGTCAATATCATTGAATCAAAAACGATGGTTGAGCTGCTGAAACAGCTTGAAAAAATGGGCGAAGATATTAATGAGTATATCAGCGTTTTCGGGTATTCTGTTGGAGAAACCGAAAAACGCATGAGTATTTATGAATATCCGGAATATGATTACACCATAACAAGCGAAATGACCAACCTGCTGGTATAGCTTCCAATCATCCAAGCTGGTTTCATAGAGAACGGCGTGGTCAGAAAGCAAAAATGCGCAGTAATTGTATCTCCCTTATCAGGATTTGATAGTTTTTTTTCTGAAATGCCGCTTCTGCTATTTTAATCCAGGCTTACAGAATTCCTGTTTATGCACAAAAATGCTTTAATTTGGTGTAATAAAATTCAATAGAGTTCACAATTCAAACTATAAGGTAACGTATTGAATATCGATGATTAAAAGATGTTTATGAAGCAAAAAGTTCTACCTGTGGCTTTTATGTTTATTCTGCTTGTGCTGATGCAAAGCTGTCATGTAGCTCGCTATTTCTATTGGAATGTGGCGAACATTGATGATTATCAGAAGTTCGATAACGACACCATCAACACTAAAGATTTTAGACCCGTATTTCATTACAAGCCTGAAAAGTTAACCCTCTCCCAAAAATATGCCGGAGAAAACCATTCCTCGCTTGATATGTTTTTGGAAAAAAACAAAACCGTGGCCTTTTCACTGATTTATAACGACACAGTACTAAAGGAAAATTACTACAACAAATACGCTGATTCAAATTACGTAACTTCGTTTTCGGTTGCAAAATCATTTGTTTCTGCCCTTACGGGGATTGCAGTTGAAGAAGGGGCAATCAAAAGTATAGATGATCCGGTCACAGATTATTTAGACTATCTCGATAAAAATCAATTTGGAGAAATCACCATCCGGCATCTTTTAAATATGCGCTCCGGATTAGAGGCCAATGAAGGTTATTACAATCCTTTCGGGGATGTTGCCAAATATTATTATGGTACAAACCTGAATAAATATCTGGCCCAAATCAAACGTAAAAGTCCACCCGATGAATACTTTGAATACCTGAGTGTAAACACCCAACTGCTGGCCGAAGTAATAGAAAAGGCTACCGATATGCCTGTTCAGAATTATTTACAGGAAAAAATATGGAAACCTCTGGGCATGAAGTCATACGGATTGTGGAGCATAGATTCGGAAAAACGGAGAACAGTAAAGGCTTTTTGCTGTATTTCTGCCCAGGCTATGGATTTTGCACGGTTCGGCAGACTTTATCTCAACAATGGAACATGGAACGGAAAGCAAATTGTCCCTGAAGGCTGGATTAAACAAACCCTTGATTATCCAGAGGACAACATCGACTGGCAAGATTATCCTTATTCTTTCCAATGGCGTGTTACTTGCTATGGAGCCTATTTTGCCAAAGGCATTAAAGGTCAGTATATTTATGTTTATCCGGAAAAAAACATTGTAGCCGTGCGTTTTGGAAAAAGCTATGCCGATATTGACTGGGCAGATTTCTTTAAGGAATTGATAGAAGAAAATTTCGATTAGGTCTGAATTAGCAATGCGAAATGTTTTTTAGAGTTGTAACGCTGGTTATTTATTGAAATTCATTGTTGTCCGGTAAAACAATTGAGATTTCTTACCGAAGCTTCGGTATCGAAATGACGATGCTTTTAGAGTATTGGTGAGAGGAGTTTGATGGCGGCTTCACCGTCATCAAGCTCCTCCGCAACAACGTAACAATCTGTCAATAGTACCGCCTGAGGCGGTGAGAAATCTTGTTAATCTATAACTCATTTTTTCATTTTTAGCGAACAAGAATGATTTTTTTTAATAAAATCCTGATTTTTGTGGTGGAGCGTATTATTTAAATAATATCTTTGTAACGCATTTATTTTTAACTTATACGATTTATGAACATTTACGTTGGAAATCTTCATTACGAAATTAGTGAAGATCAATTAAAAGAGATTTTTGAAGAGTACGGAGAAGTAACCTCTACAAAAATCATTAACGACCGTGAAACAGGTCGCAGCAAAGGATTTGGATTTGTTGAGATGGAAAACGAAGATGAAGCCAACAAGGCCATCAGCGAACTCAACGATGCAGAACTCAAAGGCAGAAACATGCGTGTAAACCAGGCACGCGAACGCACCGGCGGTGGCGGTGGCGGTGGACGAGACCGCAGAAACAATTTCCGTCAGCGCTAATACCCCTAATCATTTTTCAATGAGTACCGTATATCGGGCCGGGTAAAACTACCTACTCAAACTTAATGCTTTAAGTTTTGAGTCTTATGAACTAAAAAAAGGCCGGAAAAGGCATTTATCTTTTCCGGCCTTTTTAATATTTGTCAAATACATTAATGAGCATGATCTAAAAAACCCTCACTACTTAAATAAATTCATTGTTGACCGGTAAAACAATTGAGATTTCTTACCGAAGCTTCGGTATCGAAATGACGATGCTTTTAGCGTATTGATTGTTACTTTTTTAGCTAAAATCAATCTTTATAAATAGTTCTATATCAACCTCTAAAGTTTTCCACTTAAGCTCATGATCTTTTTTGTGTACTTGATGTCTATGCTGCCCTGATTCTTTTTTGAACCCCATAGGTACATAGAAAACAATAGAACGCATTGCTCAAATATTCTCAGAATTTAGCTGTCTCTGGAATTTTTGCATGTCTGATTAATGTTCATAACTGGCATTCTCTTTCTATGTGAACCTATTGTGCCTATACCGAATAAGCCGGTACAAGTTGTGGTTCAGACTTCTTCTTTAAACCACACATAGGCAAGAAAAAGCAAATACCTTTTCATGACTTCAAAACACATCAAATTGGTTCCCAGCGATTCGTAGAATACGTATACGTTAATATTTGGCCTTTTTCCAGATCGTAAAGCCATGGATGGATTTCTAACGTTCCACCGTTATAACGCTCTTTGATAAAAGGATATGAGAGAAGGTTGGATTTTTGCAATAACACATTTTGTTTGATCATATTCATGATACGTTCATTGTCATCTTCCGGAACCTTATCAAGTACCGGACGGGCATATTTCAACCAATCATTGATATTTCCAAAATCATTATCATCCAACCCACTGTTTAATGCTTTCATCCCACCGCAATCGGTGTGCCCGCAAATAATAACCTGTTCTATTTCGAGTGTTTTTATTGCAAACTCCAAAACAGCTGCCACACTTGTGTCTTTGCTGTTAATTGGCGGAACCACGTTGGCAATGTTGCGAACAACAAACACATCCCCTTCTGAAAGATTCAGCATTTTCTCCGGAATAACGCGCGAATCGGAGCATCCTATATACAGCACAAAAGGGTTTTGTCCTTCGGATGACAACTTTTTATAAAACTGCATATTACGCGCAAACTGTTCTTTAAACTCTTGATATCCTCCCTTTATCAGCTCAAAAAATTTTGCCATGGCTTAATCTAAGTTTGTTCTTACATCCTTAACCTGTTCTGGCGAAATTTCCCCAGCCTCATTATTAAAATTGTTTCGAATGTAGGTTAATAAGGTTGCTATTTTTTCATCTGACAAGAATTTATATGATGCCATCTCTCCCATATATTTATCCGGGTCAACGGAAAAGGGAGCTTTATCGCCCATCAGTAAGACTTTAATCAATGGTTCAGGCTCACCAAGTACCCGCTCATTACCCTCTATGGGTGGATACATTGAAGGAACGCCACTTCCATCTTCCTGATGACACGATATACAGTGTCGTTTGTACAAAGATTCTCCGCTTTCTTCTGCCATCACTGTTTTTTCGCGGTCTGAGGCAACTTGCCAATCAGAATCACTTTTCTCCGTCAGGCCCATAAAAAGCGTTATCGCTATAATAACATTCAAAAAACTCATCATAATCTTAGTTTTATTGGTTTATTATTTTGTTCTGATCTTAATTTTGTTCTTTATATTCTATTCTCCAGATATTTCCTTTCCGTGAATCTACCACGTAAAGGGCTCCTTCAGGTCCGGTTGCTATTCCGGTAGGGCGGTGTTTGGCATCCGCGGGGCTTTTTATTGAACTTGTACCGGCAAAACCATCAGCAAATACCTCCCAGTCCCCTGAAGGCAATTTTCCGCTAAAGGGTACAAAAACCACATTATAACCTTCCTGCTCCAGCGGCGCGCGGTTCCATGACCCATGAAAAGCAATAAACGCTCCCCCATGATACTTATCCGGAAACTGGTTTTTATCATAAAACAAAATGTCATTGGGTGCATAATGCCCGGGGAATCCAATTAATGGATCCTTTTTATTCGCACAACGGCCTACCTTTTCCCGATCGCCACCATATTCAGGTGCAAGTATCTTCTGTTCTTTAATCTGATCATAGTAACAATATGGCCAACCGAAGTCATCGCCTTCATTGATCAGAAAAAACTCTTCGGCCGGCAATTGGGCGTTAGCCTCATCGGAATACAACTCCGGAAAAAACTGTGATAACTGGTCGCGGCCATGCTGCACTGCATAAAGCTGATTGGCGCCTGAATTGAAATTCATTGCCACAGCATGGCGTATGCCGGTTGCAAATCTATTTCCATCTTTTTTTAAGTCTTGTCCTGGCTTTTCTGCATCAAAGCGCCAGATACCTCCATACCACTTTAATAGCGGACAAGGGTCCATTCCAGGTGAACCTTTTGTGCGCATATCTTCCATGCAAGCGTTAGAAGGCGCTCCTATAGTTACATACATATTTCCTTCATTATCAAAAGAAAACGGCTTTGCGGCATGTTGCGATTCATCAGCAAAACCTCCTACCACTATTTCAGGCTTTACCTCTGGCAGCAAAGCACCATTCTTTAGCCGGTATCGTTGCACCGAAGTATCCGTACTGGTATAAAGATACTTATTGTAAATTTCAATACCCGTTCCGGGCAAATTGCCAAAGTACTCAATTTCATCGGCTATGCCATCGTCATTGGTGTCGCGCAGTGCAACAGTAGAGCCTTTAGTTGTGTTTTGCTGCAATTGAAGATAAACATCTCCGTTATTATTGACGGCCAAATGGCGTCCGGGACCTAAGTCTTCAGCAAACAAAGTAGCCTTAAAGCCCTCAGGCAAATCAAGTTGTACCTGACTCACAGAAATAAAGGGTAAAAATGTCAACGCAAAAATCTGAATAAGAAACACATATTTTTTCATAACACCTGATTTTATGTTTTACAATATATTAAAAAAATAATTAATACGAAGTCCTGCATGTATATTTTCCGGTTGCCCGGGATAATAAAAGCGGGGCGAAGCTCCGTTATACCCCGTAGCGTTAACCAGTACCATAGCCGCATATTGTTCACCTGTAATATTCCCGAACCGAAAAAACCCATTTATACGCCATCGGTCAGCAAACTCGCGGAGATAACTTAGTTGCATGTTCATACGTTGGTGACCACCATAGTATTCGCTGTTGGCATCATTTAAAGGTAATCTTCCCGATAGCAGCCATGTATAGCTTAATGAAAGGTTTTGCATCACATTCGCCTCAAAACCGGCTACGGCTCTGTGTTTTGGGATGCCTGGAATCCGGTTTCCTGAATAATCAGAACCTTCTTCCATAAATTCAAGGAATGTATAATCAGAAAACGTAAATGCCGTAAACAGCGTAAGCTTTATGTTTTCATTATCCATCAGCAACAAATCTCCCTCGGCTTCCATTCCTCTGAATTGTGATTTACCTGCATTCACTTTTGTAAAACGGTCTTCGGCCAGCCGGCGGGTAATTAGCTGGTCATTAACCCTGTGCAAAAACACCTCCCCCTTTAGGTTTAACCTGTCATTCTGAAGCAGTGCACCCAGTGCATGCTTCCAGGTTTTTTCAGGTACCAAAGCCGTATTAATTTCTCCTTCGGAGTCGATGGCTTCTTCATATGCCGGCGCTGCTGAACCACGACCCGTAGAGAGATAGAGCATCAAGGATTCATAGGGTTGATAGGATAAAGAAAAATAAGGCGAAATAATGCTTTCCGGCTTATATCCTTGTTCATCATTCTGAGATAACGCTTTTTCAGTTTGATACTGCGTCCGGTTCAGGTGTACCCCCGTTTCAGCTTTCACTTTTTGATATTTGTAAGAAGTAAACAAAAACACTCCCGCTTCCTGCCTGTTTTGTGATTGATTGGTAAGAACATTACCGGTTTGATTGTTTTCAAGTGTCTCCAGTGTTTTCCAGTTGTAATTGCCATACTGATACATTCCACCAGCCTGCCACAACCATTGTCCATATATATTACGGCCAATTTCTGCAGTCACAACACTTCTAATGCCAGCCCGGCGGTGTTCGTCAGCAAGCGTATTAAACGGGCGTCGCTCGTTACCGTCCCTGTAAAGTCCATAAAGCGTGGTTTCCTGTGATATTTTTTCTGTATAATGACTATGCAGGGTAACTCCCTGAACTGAACTTTTGTTTTTTTCATACCCGGCGGTTTCCTTCCAGCTTCCCCCGGCAGCAAATGGATTATTCCGGAAATCGTTATAAGACAATGAGCTTGGGATAAAACCCTTCATATCAGAAAAAAGGGTAAAAGATTGGAGGCGATGGTGCTCGTTAAGCCGAAGTGTTAGAAAGGAGCTCAAAGTTTCTCCGCGATAATTCGAATTTTCGCGGAAACCCTCTTCTGACATATTCTGATATTGAATATCAGCCGAAAAACGATTTGTTTTGAGCTGTGCATTATAGTATTGATGGATATATCCTGCGCTACCTGCTGTTAAACCTGACGAAAAATGGCTTCTGGCACGGTTCAATTCTTTTTCCAGTAAAATCACACCTCCGGCCGATGCCCCAAATATCGGTGGTACTGCTCCTTTTATGATACTGACTTCTGTAGTCTCGTTCCATAGCAAATCATCTAAGAAAACCTCTCCCATAGCCGAAGAAAGTGGAATACCATTAAAATACACATCTGTACGCGTTGTGGCGTACATGCTGCGGGCCCCCGCTCCCCGGATTGTGATTTTCTGGGTATTCCGGGCTCCGCGCTGAAATTCAATGCCAGGTTTTCGATGTAATGCCTCTGAAGGATTCACCACAGCAGATTCACTGATATGCCTGGGATGCAAAGAAGACACAGGAGAAAGCTGATGACGGTAATCATTAAAATAACTCCACGAAGATACAGAAATAACAGGTAGTTCTTTTGTTACGGGATGCAGGAATACACGAATTTCCGAATCCTTTTTTACAGTCAGCGTATCGTTTTGAAAACCTACATGTTTTATTATCAGTTTTTTTGTGTGATTTGCACTAAATTGAAATTTTCCATTGCCATTGGTTACAGCTATCACTTCGCCGGTTGATACAACATGAGCCCCGGAAAGAGGAGTTGAATCATTAGCATGATTAACATATCCCAATGTCTGAGTCCTGGCCAATACAGCCGTAAAAAATACCAAAATCAAAATAAAAAACTGCTTCATACTACATTTATAAACCTTCAAACATAAATTGTTGTTTATATTGTATCATATTTTTTATCAGATAGTTTCAATAATCAGATTGTTAAATAACTATTAGGAAGTCTTATTTTTTTGTTAAATATCTGTTTCTTATAGGATTATAAAGATGAGATTTTTAATTTCGCAAGAAAAATGGAAGAAAAGCTCACATATTTTTTCAGAAAAACCCTCAACACATATCTTAAAATGATGGCCTCCATTATTGTTCCAACCGTCGTGGTGGCATTAATTGTTTATCAGTATGTTGAACCGGCTCACCACACTATAAGCACTGGTTTTCATTTGGTTTTGATTATTTATGTCATTGCCAACTACATACTCACCCGCGTTTCCTTTAAAGGCAGACTCAATGAGCTAAGCAAAGTACGAAACCTGAATATACGTATGGAAGAATACAATGAAGCTGCAGGCATACGCTGGATGCTATGGCTGGTAGTTGCCTTCCTGGCTTGGGTTTCCATGCTTATCAGCGGAGATTTTTCCTTCCTGATTTATGTAGCGATCTCCTTAGCACTTTACCTGATTTGGTGTCCCACTAAAACCCGGCTGCGTAAGCATTTGAGATTCTCCGATTTCTGAATCCCATTTGTTTTATTCCACTTAATCCGTTGTGTATATGTTGTTTTCCGGAAAACTATCAGGAATATTCATCCCGCCAAGGTAAACAAAAGAAACGGTTTTATTTTCCGGCATAGTATATATAAACTGATCCCTGTTTTTCCAGATTTCGGCTGAGCGTTCCACGGTTTCTTCCGAACCATCTTCATATCTTATTCTAAGCCTGACAGGCACCGGCAAACTGCCACGCTTTTCAATCACTAATTCATAACTTTTCTTTCCTTTTTTCAACCTTTGAATCGCAAGATCAGGGTATCCTTTTTCAAAAAACCAGGAATTCCAGAACCAAGTTAAATCCTTTCCCGTGACATCTTCAACAGTGTTAAAAAAATCGTACGGTGTGGGATGTTTCTTTTTCCATCGTTGAATATACTCAAGAATCACATCTTTAAAAAGCTCTTCTCCCAGCATTTGCTGCAACACAAAAAAAGCATTGGCCGGACGCGTATAGGCGTGAACCCGGTATGCAGAATAATCACTAATCATATCGCTGGGAACCATCAGTGGCACTTGCCGAAAAGTGGCTGCCTGAGCTGCATAAGATTGCACTACATCCCTCAAAGGGTTGTCATCCTCCAGCAAAATACCGTTAACCAACCTGGGTATAAAAGATACCAACCCTTCATCCATAAAAGCATAGAAAGATTCATTGGTCATGACATGAAACGGAAAATAAGTATGCCCGATCTCATGAGCTGTAAGGTACACTGTTCCCTCATGGTTGCTGGCATCACCATCATTAATCATCATTGGAAATTCCATCCCGCCTGATCCGTTAAAAGCGGTAAGTTTAGGATATGGATAAGGCTCGCCTATCACTTCCGTGGAAAACAAATCGATTATTTCGCCTGAAAGCCCGGCTACTTTATGAAAATCTGCAGAGTTGGTTTTATACACCGCATCCACCCATACTCTTCTTCCGGGCTCCACTTCTACGCTGGTTGCATCCCAAATATAGGAGCGACTCACTGCAAATGCAAAATCAGGTGCAGATTCAGCCACATAGCGCCATTTATTGTGGTTTTTTAAAAACCCTCCTTTTTGAATGTCTTTTTCTTTCAGAACATGAACTACCTCGTTGGTTTCCCTGGATCTCTCTAATCTGTTAAGGATTTTTCTGCTAAAATGCATTTCTTCATCCTGCAACAGGCCGGTTGCCCAAACCATATAATTATCCGGCACGGAGATGCTCACATCAAAGTTATTGAAATCGTTATAAAACTCAGCTGATCCGGTGAAGGGATGTGTATCCCAACCCGAGATATCATCATAAACCGCAATTTGCGGATACCAATAGGCGACCATCCAGTTGTCTTCTCCATAACGTCCATAGCGTATTGATACCTCCATTGGCATAGGAAAAGCCCAGTTTAGGCTGAGCCCTGTTTTATCGCCCGGCTCTAATGATTCAGGCAAATAGATTGTCATGATAGTTCCGCTATGGCGGATATTATCATAATTTTCTGGGATTTTTTCTCCATCAATTTGAATTTCTGATATTTCAGCTCCTTCATGCAGATCCGCTTCGCCCACATTAAAATCACGTGGCACCCCCTTTTTGAAAAGATTCATATAATTTCGCACAACGAGTTTGTTTAATGTATCATCAGAATTGTTGTAATACGTTATCTGTGCTTTTCCTTCCAGTTGGCCGGTTATCGGATCAAAATCCACATCCAAAACATAATCGGCATAATTCTGAAAATAAGCCGTACCCGGTTTTCCGGTTTTGCTTCGGGTTTTGTTATCTAAGGCATTTCGGATTTCTCCGGGGATAAAAGTCTGTGATACTGCAAAATTGGACAACCAGGCAGTACTCAAAACAACACAAAAAGTTAGCAAATACTTCATAGCTTGACGGTTTAAATCCTGTCAAAAATAAAAATAAAAAGCATAGAATGAGTTTATGAAATTGGATTTGGAATAATAGCCCATGAATACGATATGATTTACAACGAAACCGTATTTATGAAAGCTTTAAAATTATTCATCATCAGACAAATACCATTAAATACTCGGCTATAAGTTTTATCATCA
Organism: uncultured Bacteroidales bacterium; assembly: GCA_964465045.1. Classification (GTDB taxonomy): domain Bacteria; phylum Bacteroidota; class Bacteroidia; order Bacteroidales; family JAIPAH01; genus JAIPAH01. The sequence goes on from CAYXJS010000038.1 coordinate 11,927, forward strand.
GAAACCTGAATGCTGATGTCAGAGCATATGAAACCGCTACTTCCTGGACTAAAGATAAACAATTCAACTTTATTGATAAAGAACGAAGTAACCCTGAGGGGAAAACATTCAAAGTCCCGCCTTTTTTCAGTAAAATATAACTAAACCTTTTATGGATTCGCCATGATTTTTTATATCTTTAGCCCAACAACCATAAATCCAATGTCATGAAAATTGATAATCACATCCTTACTGACGTTCCATCTAAGGAATCTCCCAACCACAGCGGAAATATTCAGGCTGATACAATCGTAGTGCATTACACTGCCGGAGCCAGCGCTGAGTCTTCTATCCGCACGCTTTGCAATCCCGACTCCAGCGCTTCGGCTCATGTAGTCATTGGGCGCGACGGCAGCATCACGCAGCTTGTGCCTTTCAATGTTAAAGCATGGCATGCCGGCAAAAGCAGCCATAACGGACGCACTGGGCTCAATAATTATTCGATTGGTATAGAGCTGGACAATGCAGGCATCCTCGAGAAAACGGGAGATGCATACGTTTCCTGGTTCGGAAGAAAATATAATCAGGATGAAGTGCTGAAAGCAAAACACCGCAATGAGGATTTTAAACGCTACTGGCATCTTTTTACAGAAACCCAGATTACAGTGGCCACAGAACTATGCGAAGCGCTTCTGAAGGAGTATGACATAAATTACATCTTAGGTCATGAAGAAATATCTCCCGGAAGAAAACATGATCCGGGTCCGGCTTTTCCGCTGGATAAACTCCGGGAGCGCCTTTTGGAAAAAGACCGCAGCAAAGATGAAGGCGAAGATACTGTTGCCAGAGCCACTGTTGCTGTAGACGCGCTCAACTTCAGGGATGCTCCAGGAGCGGATGGCAACAAAATATCCAAACCGCTAAAGCGCGGAACAAAACTGAAAATCATAGAACGGCAAGGTTCATGGTATAAAGTGATTGCCGAACAGGAAGGCTGGGTAATGGGGAGTTTCATAGATAAAAATGAGCAGTCATGAGCTGGAAAAGAATCATTATCATCGCATTGATAATCGCAGTAATTGTTCTGGCGCTGGGATTTTTATTCACCGAAGGATATATCGAGCCCAAATGGCAAACACTGACGATTATTTTAGGTGCGCTGGCCATTCCTTACCAGTTTTTAAAGAACAAATTCAGCGATTTCGGAAATAAATACAAAGAAATAGAAACACTAGCCAACCGGGCTGAAGCGAGGAAATCGGCAGAGGCAGTACATCGCGAAAGCACAGATCAAAAAATCAGAGAACAGGAATTGCGTCTGAAGCTGCTCGAAGAACGCCTGAGAAACCTGGACACTTCCATTGAAAATATTGAGCTGAAACGTGAAAAGGTTACCCGCGAGGTTAAAAATATGGATGAAAATGAGCTGAAAGACGCCTTTGAAAAACGCTTTAAAAGAGGAAAATGATAAAAACAGGATATATCATTGTTTTATTGATGACAATTTCGTTAGCCGGCTTTTCACAATCTGACTACATTTTACCCGGCGAAACAGAACAAGTCAGTGCCGAATCCGACACGCTTTATGTCATTACCATCGGCCAGATGCGGCAAGCTGTAACGGCTGATAAAGAAAAGGAATTGTTGAACCGGGAAGTTGAGTTGCTGAATCAAAAAATTACCACTTTGGAGCAGAAAACCGCTACGCTCGATTCGTTAATGCAAACCCATCAAGAGGATGCCCTGTTTTATAAAGACTCCTGGAAAAAGGCCGAAGACGACCTGGAAAAAGCTTTACAGGAAGCCCGCAAGCAGCGGCGCCACAAATACATCTACGGGGCCGGGGGCGTATTGATGGGGTTGCTTTTTAGTATTTTTTAATCGTAAAAACCAAAAAATCATGATATTACTCAATCAACAGTCAGACTTTTTACAGGTTAGTGATCCGGAATTTTTGATGATGTATATTCCGGTGTTGGTATGGATTCTTTTGCTGGTGGTCTTTTTTATTTTTATGCTTCGACGCTACACATTCCGGCATTGGAAAGGTCAAACCAACCCTTATAAAAACGAAACCCTGGGCATTCCACGAGGTGTCATCCGTGCAACGCTGAGTATTTCCCTGCTTTTCTTTGTATTGCTTTTCGAAGTCTTTTCACTGGCGTTTGAATCGTTGGAAGCCCGGACAGAAAGTTTCTTCACAGCTTTTGAGCTGATGATAGCATTTTACTTTGGTGGCAAGGTAATGCATCACCTCTCATCCACCGATAAAACCAAAAACCGCGACGTTGCCAATGCCGTAAAAGAAAACCGGAAGCAAATCAAGGAACCGGAGGAGGACCAGGCTGTTGGGTAGTTTGTGGGGATTGACCCCCTCACCCATGCCGATAGTTACCGGCACCTCCCCAGGGAGAGGGCTTCTCATTCCTTTCTCAACAAATTCTCAGCTACATTATAGGCCAGCCACGGGTCATCCAGCTTAAAAAGCAATGCCCTGCCATCTCGTGTATCTTTCTTAAAACCAATGCCATCAGTGTAAGGAATCAGATGAGCTACCTTTGTTAAATTAAGTTTGATAATATCGTCGCGACTGCCAAAATAAACATGATGGGTTGTCAGCGCCATCGTGCCGATACCTTGATAATCAACGGTCCCACCCATTGGGAAAGGTAGCTCTCTGAAAGCTGACAGTGGCACATATTCTCCACCCAATATTTTTTCTTTTTGACTTTCTGCAACATCCTTTTCATCATCAGGCATGAGCAATGCAAAATAGTGCACCTGGTCAAAAACCCACACCAACTGTTCTGATTTCAGAAAGTTAAACCGATTTATATATTCACCTTCAGGAATGTTGGCCGGTTTCTCATCCTGAATAATATGCCGGATTAATGCCGCCTTTTTCAGCAGCGTAAGCCCACCATATTGGTCTGCCTTATCCAGGCTGATATGGGCATTTTGCAGCATCTGCAAAATCTGCTTTTCTTCCTTACCGGTAAGGAGCTTATGGTTGAGGATATCATCGGCAGCGCTTTTCAGCGCATAAGCTATGGTAGCATTTACATTTTTGTTATCACGGATACTGGCCATCGCCACATTAAATTCGATATCCTGATTTTTAATCTGCTCCGTTAGCACCTCAACTGCATGCTCATCCACATCATCGTGAATTGGTTGCTCTTTCCTTTTAGCCCATGGGTTTACTTTGCGGAATCCGGCATAAAACAGCAAGGCACCTATCAGCAATAAAAATACCAGGGTAGCCGTATCTCCCCCACCGGCAGTAAAAACACCCGTGAAAAAGAGCAAGGCACCCATGAACATAGAAATCAAAGAAAAAACGCTTTGAAGCATTATTCCGTTTTTAAATTTCCGGTAAAAATAACCTAAAATCTGTATTTGATGTTCAACAGGTATAGCTGAAGAAATTCCCGAAAAGGAATAAAAAAAACTACCCGCTCCAAACCCCAAAAAGAGCGGGTAGCCACTAACCCTTAATGTTAAGGCAAGATTTATTTGGTAAGTACTACAAATGTAATATCAGAATCATGAGAAAGCAAGTGTTTTACATGATTTTTTGATTATTCAATAGATTAGAGCTATGATTACAAAACCAACACCCAAATAAATGCGGTGATACATTGCATCATGTGCAATGCATCACCGCATCTGAATCGGATCAGGATTTTGCAAACCTAATTTTGTTTTGAGCTATCGTAAGCCCTTTTATTGATGAGGCTTTCGTTTTCATCCCACATCCTCCAAACCCCGGTCTTGGTTCCGTTTTTGTAATGCAGCTCAAAGCGTTTTACTCCATTATCGTCCCATATCATCCAGATACTGTCTTTCTTATCATCATCATAAAAAGCCACGGCAGTCAGCACACCTTCTTCATTCCAGGTACGCCACTCTCCGTGCTTGTTTCCTTCCGCATAAGACTGCTCCTCGTGCTTCTGACCGTTTTCATGATAAAGCCTAACCTTACCGTCTTTCAATCCGTTATGGATGCTCATTTCTACTCTCAGGTTTCCATTATCATGATATTCCTTATGCTTTCCGGTATAAAGCATGCCGTTTTTATAAAAGAACCCATCTTTTTCTTCAAGCTTACTTTGCGCCATCAAGGCATTGCTTAGGAAGATTATAAAAAGGAATAATACAATTTTTGTTTTCATTTGAAATTTCTTTTAGCTCCTATTTTTTCAATTTACAGCTCGGAATAGTCAAACCAGGATAATAAAATTCTCAGCTGTACTTGATTTTATTAACAAAAGTAACATAATATGCATTAAAGCTTATGACTAATGCCTATACTAACGGCACGGCCTGAATGATACAAGCTATATGGCTGGTTTAATGCTTCATAAGACTTAAAAACGCTTTCCCGGTTTTGATTTAAGAGATTTGAGACCTTCAGGTCTACTTTCGTTTTCTGATCCCGTCCCAGTTTTTTATTTAAACTGAAGGTAAGGCTGTGAAAGGGCTTTACATACATATCAGGAAAAACACCGGATCCAACAATCGAAAGCGTTTCCCCTTTTACATTGTAAAAGATTCCAGCCGATAAACCATTCTCAAAATTCGAATAACTCAGGCCACCATTAATAACATAAGGAGATTGACCAGCCATATCCCTTTTTTGTTCAATGGTTTGACCCTCTTTTTCAAATTCTTTTCGGGATTCAAATTCCGAAGACGTCATTTTAATTTCAGATTGGGTAAATGTTACATTGCCGTTAATATTGAAATTGGTTAAAACAGGCGATAACAAATCCAGACTCGTATTGAATTCAAATTCCAATCCATACAACGTACCATCTCCAACATTTCGGGGCTGATATTCTGTACTTGTAACGCCTGAAGTTAGACGGACCAATTCGATGGGCGCATCAAAATCTTTGTAGAAGATACTGGCCGATACATTTTGTCCCCTTTCCCAGAATATCTCCCATCGTAAATCCATATTGCTGATATAGGTTTCCCTAAGGTTGCCATCCCATTCATCAACAGCATAAAGCCCTCCATTAAAAATAGTATTACTAAGCGGGTCTATAATCTGAGCAAAAGAGAGTTCTTTGAAGGATGGTCTTGCCACTGTCCGGGAATATGACGCTCTCCAATTCTGCTTTTCGGAAGCCTCAAATATGAAATTGATACTTGGGAAAAAATCTAATGATTCCAACACCTTATCATTATCAAGCTTTCTGGAGCCATTTTGATCTTGTCCGGTATGGCGCATCACATAGTTCTCCATCCTTAACCCGATAATGGATTTCAGTTTATCAAAAAGATAGAATTCATTGGAAACATAAGCAGCAGCATTATGAACGTTTGATTTATAGGCATTGGAAGGACTACTTTCTGGAATCATGTATAAAAATCCGCCGTTGCCATCGTATATATTTTCGGGTTCTAATAATTGCGAAGCATCCGCCTCACTGAAAGTAAGTGACAATTGAGTCAACTGATATCCCATTTTAACGATTTCATAATCTCGTTTTTTATAATTGTGATTGGCTCCGAGTTTTAAAACAGCGTCCTTACCTCCAAGATTATAATCTTTCTTCACATCAAATTTTGAAGAATTATTAATTTCATTCAGCTCTCGCCATATTCTGGAAGGATAGCCTGCAGCTCCGGCGTTAAAAACCTTATCTCCATCAGATTCGTGTGTGAAGGCTGTTTTTCGAATATCCGGATCATCCGATGTTGAAAAGGTTGGCGAAATGCGCCAATCAATTTCCCAGTTTTTTTCGTCAAAAATATGCGTTCCGTGCAAAAGCACATTGGTAAGGGCTCTTTGGTTGTATTGCAACTGATCAGAAGTAGCAAAGTAGCCCGATTGTCCGGCTGCCAGTCCGTTATTATCTATTGAAAATTGACCGGCACTGCTGCTTCCGTTTTGCAAACGCATGGCAGTAATACGAATTTTATGGTAGTTGGTTTTATAAGCCAGACCGCCCAATGTTCCAATAAGAACATTTCTTTCACCCACTTTTCCTTCCTGAATGGTTGAATACATCATTTCGTAATTACCAGGATTTGAATTCTTTTTATAATCTGCATATAAAACATTATCATCAAATTTAGAACTTGCATTATACGACAATGAAAAGAAATAGCCCAGTTTCGCATTTTGATCTGTGCCAGAACCGATATCTAATTGGTTTCCTGCTGATATACCTAAACTGTAATCTGCATACATGGTTTTAGTTTGGGCGCCCAGCACAGGGGAAAACTGATTTACAAAATCCTTTATTCCCGGGCCATTGGATGGCGTAGCAAGCAATTGTCTTTCATCAGGAATATTGCCAGGTAAAGCTCTTGTACCATCATCAAAACCAAGAAAATCAGTTTCACTTCCTTCATAGCTTAAAAAGTCTGAATTGTAATGAATTTGAGGATTAAAATCCATGCCTGCCGAAACACTAAATATCTTGCGGTCAGGAAAATCCTTGGTTGTAATGTTCATCAAACCACCGGTAAAATCAGCAGGTAAATCGGCAGTGAAATTTTTACTCACTATCATATTATCAATAATATTGGCGGGGAAAATATCCATCTGCAAACTGTTCCTATCGGGGTCTAAGCCAGGAATATCCATGTTGTTAAGCGTGGTTTTCGAATACCGGTCTCCCAGGCCGCGCACATATACATACTTTCCTTCTTCCACCGTTACTCCGGTAACGCGTTTTGCAGCTTCCACTGCAGTTCCGTCACCTATAAGTTCAATCTTTGCAGCTGATATACCATCAAGCATAGCCGGCGACTTTTGTTTCAAAGTTTGTAAGGCAGCTTCGGTATTTCTGATAGCGCTGGCTGATACAACAACATCCTGTAACTGCACAGAAGCTTCGTTCATTCGTACATCACCTATAAGCTTTATTTCTCCTGGTTTTATCTGCACATCCTGAATGGTTACCGTTTGATAAGAAATAAATGAAAGCTGCAGGTCATACTTACCGGGATTTGCTTTAAAAGAAAATTTACCATCTAAATCTGTGGCCGTACCATGATGAGTATCTTTAAACATCACACTAACGCCTACCAGTGTTTCACCTGTGCTTCCGTCATAAACCCTGCCACGAATGGTTCCTTTTTCCTGAGCATAGGTATGTATTGTAATTATAAAAGTTAACCAGAAAAATAATATACGCTTTATCATTATTATTCGTTTGTTAAAAATTATTGTCAAATGAATCAGACCTGCATGGTCAAAGCCATGCAAGTCTGAAATTTCTAGTATTCTATAAGTCTCGAATAATATACTACCATGCAACAATCAGTCCGGCCTGCTCAGCCCATGTCCAGCTAAATACTGACAAGTCGATATCAGATGCATTAGCCGGGGCTGTTCCGGTTGAAACTCCATCAGCCGTTCCATCAATATAAGGTGCTACATCATCCACATTAAGAACAACATCGGTGAAAGAGGTATTTACACCTTCTAAAAATCCATCAGGCAAAGTTGCTTCATTCTTCAGGGTAATTTGCTGTCCATCTGTTATTTCTGTAAAGAAGACGTTATTAAAATGAACATTAGTTTCAGGGTCCAGGTTGATTAAGTCGCTTGAAGTAACCGCTTCTGTATTACCGATGACGTATCCATTTTTAAAAGTGTAAGCGCCATACTCTTCAATCTCAGCAGGGTCTTCTGTATCTCCTTCTATACCGTCAAGCTCGAAAAGGTGGTCATCAGAAGCGATAATCACGAAGTTTTCGCAGGTTCCGTTCCACCCCTGGTCGGCATCAAGACCATCATCGCCGGCGTACACTACAACTGCATTTTTTACATCCACAGTTCCGCCAAACCACTCAATTGCATCATCCTGATTGGCTACAACCTCAACGTTTTCGATAACGGTTCCCGAACCAACACCTCCAAGTGTAAGGCCGTTGATTTCGTTTCCTTCGCCAATATTACTTCCGCCATGACGTATAGAAATATGCTTTATAACGCCTGAATTATCCTCAGGATCATCTCCACCGTAACGGCCATTGCTGTCAGTGGTTGGTATTCCTTCTATTTGTGCAGTTGAACCTTCCGATACAGAAATGGGAGCTTTACCCATAACCAATACACCACCCCAGTAACCATTGGCGGTGAGATCAAGGTTTGGACTTCTAAAGTCTCCGCTGGCAACCTGTTCAGGTGTAATTTCATCAGCTATAGTGGTGAATATAATAGGTGCATCAGCAGTTCCCTCTGCCATTAATTTACCACCCTGTGCAATTAATAAAGCAGTTGCATTCGGACCTGTCCCGGCTTCTCCTTTAATAATCGTTCCGGGCTCAATGGTCAGTGTAGCGCCATCTTCAACAGCAATACGACCACCTAATTGGTATACTTTGTCGCTTGACCATGTAGTATTTTCAGTAATGTTTTCATTGATAACCACATTTCCCTGCGGATCTGGATCCGGATCGGGATCAACATCGTCATCATCATCTTCATCACATGATACCATGGATACACTCATTACTACAGCAGCGAAAAACATCGCCAGCAATTTAAAGTTAACTTTTTTCATAATAGATTTAAATTTGTATGGTTTTTGATTCATTTTGCTCATATTTACGTTTGCAAAAGAACA
>CAYXJS010000039.1:0-20451 GCA_964465045.1 uncultured Bacteroidales bacterium
ATTTTTAAATTTGATTTTTAAATTTTTTACATTTGTCTATTCTATAGTTATTCCCGGGTGGTTTGAAAGAGTATATGCTAACCCTAAACAATTTTCCTACAGCTTTCCATGGCTTTTCTTTATTCAGTAGGTGTTTAAGTAGAATTATAGAGAGCCACTTTTTCCGATGAGCGGTATGTTTCTATATAAAATCCACCTTCTGGGTGAGCCTCAAGATTCAAATGTGAGATCCAGTATTTACTGTCTTTTGTATCCATGGGCTAAAAATAGTCAAAACGGGTGCTTTATTCAGATGATATTTCGAATGTACTAATCCAACTCCATTTTGATATAATCGAAAAGTTCCCGCTTTTTGTTTTCAATTTTGAATGCGCCGAGATATTCTGCCGTTACGGTAGTACTGGAAACATCCTCAATTCCGCGTGAGGATATACATAGGTGCTTGGCTTCGATAATTACGGCTACATCTTCGGTTTTAAGCGAAGAGCGCAGTTCTTCGGCAACCTGCCGGGTTAACCTTTCCTGAACCTGGGGGCGCCGGGCGTAATAATCTACGATGCGGTTGAGCTTGGATAATCCTACTACCTTTCCGCTGGAGATGTAAGCTACATGAGCCTTTCCTATAATTGGAACAAAATGATGCTCACATGATGAGTTTAAGGTTATGTTTTTTTCCACAATCATTTGATTGTATTGGTAATTGTTCTCAAAAGCCCGCATTTCGGGTTTGTTTTTGGGGTCCAATCCCTTGAATTTTTCCTTGATAAACATTTTGGCCACCCGGTGAGGTGTTCCTTTCAGGCTGTCGTCGGTTAAATCCAACCCCATGGTTTCAAGTATCTCCCTGAAATTGTCCTCTATGCGTGCTATTTTTTCATCGTCATCCAGGTCAAATGCATCATCGCGCATAGGTGTTTCTGCTGATGAAGCTACATGGTTGTCTCCCTGAAATTCAATTTCGGCGATTTTTTCAAAGCTTATGTTCTTTAAAGCCGATCCGTTGGTTTTCATATTTTCGTGTATTTATATCCTCTTTAACGAAAGATATATGTTTTTGTTTAAATTATATTTATAATAAATAAACATAATTAGCATGCAGAAGCGATGGAGGATAGGTGTGTATTGTTCATGACAATTGAATTTTAAATACTTATGAAAGCTCAAAACAAAAGGATTATCCGCAATATTTCAATAATCATTAAACACCGGTTTAAAACTGACAGTTCGGGACATGATTGGTGGCATGTTTATCGTGTTTGGCAGATGGCTAAACAACTTTCGGAAGGTAGGGAAGTGGACTTGTTTGTTGTGGAGTTGGGTGCCTTGATGCACGATATGGCTGATCATAAGCTCACAAATCCTGAAAAAGGTTACAGACAAATTAAAGCGGGCTTGCGAGCAGAAAGTGTATCTGATGCGGTTATTGATCATGTTTTGCATATTGCACAACATATTTCCTTTAAAGGAGCCAATGTTAGGCAGGAACAGCTCAGCCCTGAGGGGGAGATCGTTCAGGATGCCGACCGGCTTGATGCCATAGGAGCTGTGGGAGTGGCCCGCACATTTATGTTTGGCGGAAGCCGTGGAAACCTGATGTATGACCCGGAGATTGTCCCTGAGTATCATTCGGGTTTTGAATCGTATAAAAAAAGTACAGCGCCGGTTATTAATCACTTTTATGAAAAGCTGCTACTTTTAAAAGACCGCATGAATACTGTCCGTGGAAAAGAAATTGCTGAAGAACGTCACCGGTTTATGGAGTATTTTCTGGATCGGTTTTATGATGAGTGGGAAGGAAGAAAATAGGGTTTATATTTCCGCCCGTATCCCGATTTCTCGGGAGCCATTCAGTTGGGTCTTGTCTACTGTGTCACTTATAGGGCTTTATCAGAAAGACCAACGAAAAAAAGCCATACCGATGTTTCGGTATGGCTTTGATCAAATTAAAAAACCAAAGATATTAAATTACACCTTGATCTAACATGGCGTTGGCTACTTTAAGGAAGCCTGCAACGTTAGCGCCTTTGGCATAGTTAATATGTCCATCCTCTTCAGTGCCGTGTTTTACGCACTGATCGTGGATATCTTTCATAATTTTCTGCAGTTTTTCATCTACTTCTTCACGGCTCCAATTTAGTTTCATGGAGTTTTGCGTCATTTCCAGCCCTGAGGTAGCCACGCCGCCTGCATTCACAGCTTTTCCGGGGCCGAAAAGGATTTTGTTTTCGTTGAATACTTCTACAGCTTCCGGAGTACTGGGCATGTTGGCGCCTTCGGCTACACAAATACAGCCGTTATTTGCCAATGCTTCTGCATCTTTTTCGTTAAGCTCATTTTGGGTTGCACATGGTATAGCTACATCCATTTTCACCTCCCACGGGTGTTTATTTTCGTGGAACTGTGCTTCGGGGAATTCATAAGAGAATGGTTTTACGATGTCCTGGTTGGAGGCTCTGAGCTCGAGCATATAGTGAATCATTTCATTGGTGAGGCCATCCGGGGTATGAACATACCCATCAGGACCTGAAAGCGTAACCACTTTTCCGCCCAGTTCGTTAATTTTTTGGGCAGCGCCCCAAGAAACGTTGCCAAATCCGGAGAGTCCTACGATTTTACCTTCGAAGGATTCGCCTTTCATATTGAGCATTTCCTTAGCAAAATAAACTGCGCCAAAACCGGTAGCTTCCGGGCGAATAAGCGATCCGCCCCAGTTAAGGCCTTTTCCGGTAAATACGCCGGTATGCTCGCGGGCTAGTTTTTTGTACATACCATAGAGGAATCCGATTTCACGGCCGCCAACGCCGATGTCGCCTGCCGGCACATCTGTTTCAGGGCCAATCAGGCGCCATAGCTCCAGCATAAATGACTGGCAAAAACGCATAATTTCATCATCGGATTTTCCTTTAGGGTTGAAATCAGAGCCGCCTTTTCCGCCACCCATCGGCAATGTAGTAAGCGCATTTTTGAAAATCTGCTCAAATCCTAAAAACTTCAATATGCTGAGGTTTACACTTGGGTGGAAACGCAGTCCGCCTTTGTATGGCCCGATAGCACCATTAAATTGCACACGGTATCCAAGGTTTACCTGTACTTTACCGTTATCATCTACCCAGGGCACTTTGAAGGTAAGTACGCGGTCGGGTTCAATCATTCTTTTAATGATTCCGCGAGCTTCAAATTGTGGATTTTCCTCTACCACGTCTTCGAGAGTTTCAAGTACCTCTCTTACTGCCTGTAAATATTCTGCTTCGCCCGGATGTTTTTGCTCCAGGTCACTCATTACTTTTTCAAGATCCATTACGTATTGATTTTAATGGTTAACGACTAATTTTACGTTATATTTATAACATTGTTATTTGTATAACATTGGCAAATATATAAACTTCCTTTTGATCCAAACCAAAGTTTACGCAAGTTTTTTTGGTTGACAATCAGCACATCAACTTTACGGTAACGTTTGCGTAATACTTTAAAAATTAAATGCTTATAGAAGCATTTTGTCAAAGAACGGGTACAAAAACCGTAATAATTATCAATAGACTAATTATAAATTATCCAAATCGATTAAAAGTTTTTCATCTTTAAGTACATCTTTTTCAAACACACTGATCTTGATGGTGTCTCCGGCTTTATTAAAATACCATGCTTTCCCATGTTTTTTATCATCCTGATAAGAAAGTACGGATTCTTTTTTACCATCGGGAAACCAATAGGTTCGTTTACCGGTGCCCATCTCAAAATCAATTTCTGAGGCTTTTAGTCCGCTTCTATAATACCAAACCCAGAGGCTGTCCCTCACACCTCGAAGGTATCTACCCTTTATTTTTATATTTTCATCCTCTCTGAAGAACTCTTTATAAGCGCCGTGCAAGGTGTCGTTATTGTAATGAGCAATTTGTTTTTGTCTTCCGTTGTCATGCCATTCCAACGCCTTGCCATGCTTTAAACCGTTTTTGTAATGTACTTCCTGCTCCTTTCTCCCATCATAAAAAAAATGGTAAGTAGGCCCGTGCAATTCACCTGCTTCATAGTTGGCTATGATTTTGGGCTGTTCGTTTTGATAATACCAAATGCTCTCCCCGTCAAATTCACCATTTTTTTTAGTGAATTCGGTTTTTTTATTGCCATTATCGTAGTATTCCACATCCTTTTGCTTACATCCCGTAAAGGAAAACCATAAAGGTAACAAAAGCCAGATCCAGCGAAGTTTTTGATTTGTCATAATACCGGCAAATTTACAAAGAAGCTCTATTCTGACCTATTTTTACCTTAAAAATCGGCATGATTTTCAAATGCATCATTTTTTTTAGCTTATTTTTTGACGCAAGGCTTCATAAAGAATGATTCCATTTGCTACTGAAACATTCAGGGAACCAATTTCGCCCAATACAGGGATAGCTGCTGAATAATCCACTTCTTTTAGTATTTGCAGGTCAATGCCTTTATCCTCTGCCCCCATAATGATAGCAAGCGGACCACGGTAGTCGATATCGGTATATTTTGTATCTGTTTTTTCAGTACAGGCCACGGTTTTAATTCCAAATTCCTTGAGCTTGCGGATGGTTTCCGGAAGGTTAAATGAGCGGTTTACCGGGATTTTCATGAGCGCTCCAGCAGAGGTTTTAATAGCATCGCCACTAATGAGGGCTCCGCCCCTGGCGGGTTGCACTATAACATCCACACCTGCACATTCAGCAGTACGGGCAATGGCGCCGGTGTTTCTTACGTCTGTGATGTGATCGAGTATCACGATCAATGGCTCGCGGCCTTGCTCAAAGGTGCGCATTATAATTTCATCAAGGTCTTGATATTCGATAGGAGACAGGTAGGCAATGACTCCCTGATGGTTTTTTCGGGTGATTTTGTTAAGGGCTACCAGCGGAACTTGCTGTATCGGCACACGATGTTGTTTAGCCGTTTGAAGCAGTCTGTGTGCGACATCTCCTTGCAGATTTTTTTGAAACAAAAGTTTCTCAATTACTTTGCCCTGTTCCAGGGCTTCTTCGATTGGCCGGATGCCAAAAATGTATTCGCTTTTTTTCAAAATATTCAGTTTTTCCAGGTTTCTACTTGCTGATACCACGGAATGCGGTATGATTCTTTACGTTCAAGGAAATAATCGGATACCGCAAAAGGGGATGCTTGCTTTTTAAAAACAAAAGTCAGTTGCCGACCTTGTTCTTCATTATAAATCCATTTTTCCTGTTCCTCATATTTTAGTATGCTGGTGGGCTTGCCAAAAATGATGAAGATCATTCCCCGGTCTGTTTTCCAACCTTCTTTGTAACTGCTAAAATAGGTATTGGCTAATATTATACGCCGGTCATATTCATTCATACGTTCATAGGCACGGTCAAAATCGTTAGTAGCATCTTGCCAGAATGATTTCTTAGCCATTAGTTTATCAGGCGCATAGCGCATCTTCATGAATTCCCGGTTTGTTGTGATATAGCGCAAAGGTGCAATAAAACTATTGTTTCCGGCCGGTTTGGGAAAATCTTCATTTAAGAGCAAAAATCCTTTTCCACCGTGGTTGCTGTTTTTCCGTCGGATGAGGTAAAAGCCCCTGCGGTTTTGTGTGTTTAAGATTCCTTGCTCAAGAAACAACGTGTCATCAGCCTGAAAGCCGGAATCTGGCTGCGAGGGATCGGCAAATGGTGGCGAGGCAAGGCGTGCCTTTTCAATATCAAAACGGAGAGCGATAAGGCCAATTTTCAGGTTGTCGCGATAGGAAAACCGGTAGCGATCATAAAATCGCTTATAATCCGGATAATGAATATTTCCCGAAGCGTTTTTTGTCAGGTAATTCAAAGCGTCTTCGCTGTTTTTTGCTATTTCGTGAAAACGGTTGTATCTTTTTCCGGAATGCAAATCCGTCATTTGAATATTTACAAAATGGGTTTGTCCGGAAGGCAATTCCATTTTGACTTGATGTGTTTGCCGGCGGTTCGCTGCAAAATAGACCGAATCCTCAAAATAGACGCTATTGCTGTCAGCAACGCTATTGGAGGTAATATCCGGATAAATCTGAAACTCAATTTTATATTTTGCAATCAATTTATCGGAATTATCTTTTTTCTTGTATTTCAGCTTGTTCATGTCTGTTTCAACAATCAAAAGCGTTATGCTGTCATTTTCGTGCAGTAAGGTATGGCGGAAGGGATTGTCTTCCTGACTGGGGTTTAAAAAGTCAGCATAATTAATCGTGGTAAGCCGGTTGGTGGAAATACATCCCGCTAAGGAAATCAAGAAAAGACCGGTTATAATCAAGTTTAAAATCTTTTTCATTTTGTATCCTCCTCACTTTTTGAAAATGATTCAGGAAGGTTTTTAGAGGTTTCCACGCCCAGCTTTTGTAATCGCATGGCTGTAACGGCAAGGCTTTGCTTGCTGGATTTGAGTTTGTTTTTCAGGTAAAGGTATGAGTCTTTAGCCTGGTCGAGCGGTTTTTCGAGTTTTTCAAATTCAGTAAGGAAAAGCGCGATGCGGTCGTAAAGTTTCCCTCCCTCGCGAGCGATTTTCAGGGCATTTTCCGTCTGGTGCTCGTGTTTCCATATCGAAGCAACGGTTCGGAGAGTTGCCAGCAGTGTAGTAGGACTTACCAGAATAATTTTTTTATCCCAGGCTTCGTTAAACAAGTTTTTCTCAAATTCAATAACGGCGCTGAAAGCCGGCTCCACCGGCATGAAAAGCAATGTGAATTCCGGTGTTTTAAAGGCCTCAGAAATATGATAGTTTTTACCAGCAAGCGTTTTGATATGGGTTTTGACTGAAGCCAGATGCTGCTGTAAATAGCGGTTTTGCTCTTCTTCATCGGATGCATCTATGCTTTTTTCATAGGCGTTTAATGATACCTTTGCGTCGATTATGATATGCTTCCCTTCAGGCAGATAAATCACTGCATCAGGCCTTTGGTTGTTCGCATTCTGACCGCTTATTGTAACTTCCCGCTTAAATTCAATATTTTTTCTAAGACCACTGCGTTCCAATACTTTTTCGAGCAATACCTCTCCCCAGGTTCCTTGCTTTTTCGTGTCTCCTTTCAACGCATGGGTAAGATTTTTGGCCTCATCGGTCATTTGCCGGTTTAGATCATGAAGGCTTTTTAATTCAGCTTTTAGATTAGATTGCTCTTCAATGCGTAATTTTTGATTTTCACGAATTACTTTTTCGAAACTTTCAATACGCTCCTTGAACGGGTCTAAAAGCGCATTTAACTTTTCCTGATTTGTTTCGGCAAATTCCTTGCTGTTACTTTTTAAAAGTTTGGAGGCAATGTTTTCAAATTCCATTAGGAACTGCTTCCGCAAATTCTGTACTTCTTCCTGGTGCGCTTCGAGTCTTTTTTGCAATTGTTGGTTTTCCGTTTCTTTTCTTGCCAATGTGGATTTCAATTCTGTGAGGTTTTGCTGCAGCGTACTTTGTGCTTCTTTAGATTCGCGCACGGTTTCCTGAAGGTTGGCAGCATTGGTTTCTGCAACGGTTAATGCGGTTTCAGTTTCTTTGAGCTGCATTGTTACTCTTTCATATTCGTTTTGCAGGTTGAGGATATTTTGATTTTCCCTTCTTTTTATCCATAGCCATAACACTGCCATCCCGGCAAGGAAGCCGGTGATTACAAGAAGAATATTCAAAATGAGTGCATTCATGCCAATCCTTTTCGTAAAAGTATCAAATGTATTTGGAAAATCAATCTAAGCAACAAAATATTCCGGTTTATTCAAAATCGGGGTAAAGCAGGTACTTTTTTCGTATTTCTTTAAATTCTTCCAACTCAGGCTGCCAGGACTGCATGATTTCATCGATGTCTTTTCCTGCTATAATCTGTTTTCTTAGCTTGTCTGTTCCGGCCAGCTTATCAAAAAATGCATTGAAGAATTTGTTCTTGTCTTCTAAGTCTTTATATGCCTCTAATAACCAATAAAGATTGAATTTATTCTGTATCTGATGAAAATTTTCTCCGTAAAACCTGAGGTTTTGACCGCGGCACTCTTTTCCATTGTGTTTTGGGTTGCTGCTGCCGGTATTTGGCCTGGGCGTAAATTTGTAATCGCCATAACTTAAGTCGGGGTGGCCATAAATTTCGAAGGGTGTTTTTGTTCCTCGTCCTACGCTTACGCTTGTGCCTTCAAAAAGGCACAGCGATGGATAGAGGTATATGGCTTCCATGCTTCTCAGGTTGGGTGAGGGAGAAACCGGAATCTGGTAACGTGTTTTATGCGTATAGTTTTTGCATTTGACCCAGCTTAAGTCACAAGTGCCGTTTATCCATCCCTCCTGATTCACCATGTGGGCATATTCTGCCATCGTCATGCCGTGGACTACAGGGACAGGATGCATGCCTACAAAAGACTCAAATCCGGGTTCCAGCACAGGGCCATCTACGTAAAACCCGTTGGGGTTGGGCCTGTCGAGCACAACTAAAGGAATATCGTTTTCCGCACAGGCTTCCATAACCAAAGTAAGCGTGGAGATATACGTATAAAATCGTGCTCCCACGTCCTGGATGTCGAAAAGCACAATCTCAATGTCTTCCAGATCTTTGGGCTTTGGCTTTTTGTTGTCGCCATAGAGCGAAATAACCGGCAATCCGGTAACCGTATCGGTGCTGTTGTACAAATAAGCGCCCGCTTCTGCGTCGCCGCGGAAACCATGCTCAGGACTGAAGATTTTTTTCAGATTGTATTTCATGGAAACCAAAGTGTCTACCAGATGTGTGTCGCCAATTAGTGAAGTGTGGTTGGCTACTACAGCAAAAGGCTTATCTCCTACATACGAAAGATACGTCCATTTGCGCGCTGCACCCGGCAATATAAGTGGATCGGGTAAAGACTGAGCATGAAGTTCTCCGACATTACTTGTAAAAAGCATTAAAATAATCGCAACAATTTGATATTTTCGCATATCATTAATTATGATTGAATAAAATTTGAAAACAACACTATTTATAGCACGCCGCATCATTCAAAAGGATAGTTTTAACTATTCCCGGCCCATTATAAGTATTGCTATACTTAGCATTGTTTTGGGCCTGAGCATGATGATTCTGGCGGTGGCTATACTTACCGGATTCCAGAACGAAATCAGCGGCAAAGTTACAGGATTTGGCGCACATATTCGCATTTCGCCTTTTGATTCTAACCGTTCTTATGAAAACAAACCGATATCAAAAAACCAATCGTTCTACCCTGAAATGGACATGGAACATGTAACCCACGTCCAGGTATTTGCCACAAAAGCGGGTATAGTTAAAAACAAAGGGAAAATCCAGGGCGTTGTTTTGAAAGGCGTTGGAGCGGATTATGACTGGGATTTTTTCAGGAGCAAGTTAAAAGAGGGTAGCGTGCCGGATTACAGCGATGAAAAAGCTTCTATGGATATCCTGATTTCCAAGAGTATGGCTGAAATGATGGAGGTGCAGACCGGCGATAAGCTCAGAACCTATTTTATTATGGGCGATCATCAGCGGGGGAGACCCTTTGTGGTAAGCGGTATTTTTGATACGGGACTTACCGATTTTGATGATAAATTCATCATCGGAGATATTGCTAACATTCAGCGTTTGAATGACTGGGGTAAAGACCAGGTTGGCGGTTTTGAAGTGATGATTGATAACCTGGATAACCTTGCTGAAGCGAGAACAAATGTTTATAATACCGTGTCCTTTGATCTTAATGTGCAAGACATAAAAACGCTGCATCCTGAGATTTTTGATTGGCTTAAGCTACAAGATATGAATGTGATTATCATCCTTATAATTATGGTCTTGGTGGCTTCGGTTACTATGGTTAGCACGCTTTTGATTATTATTTTAGAGCGCACAAATATGATCGGCATTCTCAAAGCGTTAGGCATGAAAAATGGAGCTATCCGCCGGTTATTTCTGTACAACGCTTCATTTATTGTGCTGCGTGGATTGGTATTTGGTAATTTGGTGGCAGTTTCACTGGCAATGCTGCAGAAGCATTTTCGCATCATAGAACTTGATGAAGCATCTTATTTTATGACGCATGTGCCTATAAATTTGCAAATTATTGATTTACTTTGGATTAATGCCGGTACGCTGCTGGTTTGTTACCTGATGATGATAGCTCCCTCGTATATCATAACCCGGATTTCACCGGTAAAAGCCATTCGTTTTGATTAGCTATAGTTCGTTTTGTGGTTTTTTATGCAGGCCACATTCTTTCGTTTCCGGATTTTCCCACCACCATCTGCCGGCACGAATATCTTCTCCGGGCATGACAGCCCGGGTACAGGGCTGGCAGCCGATACTCGGAAAGCCCTTGTCATGCAATTTATTGTAAGGGATTTTCTCCTGCTTTATGAAGGCCCACACATCTTCGTGCGTCCATTCGATGAGTGGATTTATTTTGATCATTTCGTTGGTGTTATCCCATTCCACTACTTCCATGTCATGCCGCGTTACAGCCTGACTGCGGCGCAGTCCTGTTATCCATGCATCATGTCCTTTTAGCGCACGTTTCAGGGGTTCGGTTTTTCTTATGTGACAACAAAGTTTACGGTTTTCTATGCTTTTATAAAAAAGATTAATCCCTTTGTTGTTCACCATTTCTTCCACGCGTGATGAATCCGGGAAAAATACCTTTATATTGATACCATATCGCTGATTGGTTTTTGCCAGTAATTCGTAAGTTTCGGGGAACATCCTGCCGGTGTCGAGCATAAAAATATGGGCTGATTTATCAATACCGGCGATCAGGTGTGTTAAAACCTGGTCTTCGGCTCCAAGACTCGAGGCAAAAGTAATGGGCCCATCAAATTCTGTTAAAAAATAATGTAAAACCGTCTCGGCGGTGGTACCTCTGAACTTTTGGTTCAGGGCATCTATATCAATAGCTTTGATCATAATATAAAAATTGCATATTGCTGCTGATGCAAAATTAAACTTTCCCGGGTAATAACAAAACTGAATCGTTTTTTTGTAGCTTGCGCCCATAAACGTATGCTATGAAAAAAATACACTTTATCGCAATTGGCGGAAGCGCGATGCACAATCTTGCCATCGCGCTGCATAAAGCCGGTTATGAGGTCACCGGTTCGGATGATGAGATTTTTGAACCCTCGCGAAGCCGGCTGGCGAAGTATGGCTTGCTGCCCAAACAGCAGGGATGGTATCCTGACAAAATTAAGGAAAACACGGATGCGGTTATTTTGGGAATGCACGCCCGAAAAAACAATCCTGAACTGTTGGAAGCACAGAAAAAAGGAATTACGGTATATTCATACCCGGAGTATTTGTATCGCCATGCAGAAAATAAAAACCGGATCGTAATAGGAGGGAGTCACGGAAAAACCACTACTACGGCTATGGTTTTGCACGCATTGCATTATTATCGCATCAAGACGGATTTTATGGTAGGCGCTCAGTTAAAAGGGTTTGAAACTATGGTGTCGCTTTCTGAAAAGAATAATACTATACTTCTGGAAGGTGACGAGTATCTCACATCTCCTATCGATCGACGTCCTAAATTTCATTTGTATCAGCCTCATGTGGCAGTGATTACCGGAATAGCCTGGGATCATATGAATGTTTTTCCAACTTATGAAGCATATGTTGAGCAGTTCCGGATTTTTATTCACAAAACAGAACCCGGCGGAAAATTGATATACTGCGCGGACGATCCGGAAGTAGTGAAACTGATTCAAGAGGAGAACAGGCCTGACCTGGAATACATTCCCTATCATCAACCTGCATACGAAATTAAGGATGGGCGTACTGTAGTTCGTGCCGGAAGAAGGAAATGGCCACTAACTGTTTTTGGGCGGCATAATCTATTAAACATGGAAGCCGCACAACATATCGCAAGAGAATTTAACATTATGCCTGAAGAATTTTACACAGCCATGCAGTCGTTTAGCGGCGCTTCAGGCCGATTGGAAATAGTGTATGAGCAGGATTCCTTTACCGTTTTACGGGATTTTGCACACGCTCCCTCTAAACTGAAAGCAACGATTGATGCGGTAAAAGAGGCATATCCCGGGCGGTGGCTTACAGCTGTTATGGAATTGCATACTTACAGTAGTTTGAATAAATACTTTTTACCACAATATTCCGGGAGTATGAAAGCAGCAGATCAGAAAGTTGTTTTTTATACACCTCATACATTAGAGATGAAAAAACTGCCTGAATTATCTTCTGAGGAAGTACAAACCTTTTTTAACGATCCGCACCTGAAAGTTATTACAAGCGCAAAAAGTCTGAGCTCATTTCTTTCTGGTATATCAAAACAAAACTGTGTTTTATTGCTAATGAGCTCGGGAAGCTTTGGAGGTATTGAATTGCTCTCATCAGTTCATCAGAATAAAATATAGAATAGTGACCTTTCTTGAAGTTTAACAGGAACTTTTCAATGTCATAAAAAAAACCGGGTGCCGTTGCTGGAAAGCAAAGATGCCCGGTTTTGTGTAGTTGGATAATTCTTACCCGTTCATCGAAGAAAGGAATTCTTCGTTATCTTTAGTAAACTTCATTTTGTCTTTGATAAATTCCATCGCTTCTATCGGCGTCATATCAGCCAGGTGGTTTCTGAGAATCCATACACGCTGCATCACTTCTTTGTTCAGCAGCAGATCTTCGCGGCGTGTTCCCGAAGAGATAATATCTACTGCCGGCCATACGCGCTTATTGGCTAAGCGGCGGTCGAGTTGCAGTTCCATGTTGCCTGTACCTTTAAACTCTTCAAAAATCACTTCATCCATTTTGGAGCCTGTATCAATCAATGCGGTAGCCAGGATAGTAAGTGAACCTCCTTTTTCTATCTGGCGTGCAGCTCCGAAGAATCGTTTTGGTTTTTGCAGGGCGTTGGCTTCCACACCACCGGATAATACTTTTCCCGATGAAGGCGAAACCGTGTTATGAGCTCTTGCCAGACGTGTAATAGAGTCGAGCAGCACTACTACATCATGACCGCTTTCTACCATGCGTTTGGCTTTTTCGAGTACGATATTGGAGATACGCACATGTCTTTCCGCAGGTTCGTCAAACGTAGAGGAAATCACTTCCGCATTTACGTTTCTGGCCATATCTGTAACTTCCTCAGGTCGCTCATCAATGAGCAATACAATAAGGTAAGCTTCAGGATGGTTGGCGGCAATGGCGTTGGCAATCTCTTTCAGCAGTACTGTTTTACCAGTTTTTGGCTGGGCTACTATCAGTCCGCGTTGTCCTTTACCGAGCGGCGAAAACAGGTCTATAATACGCACCGAAAGGTTGTCTTTGTCTTTATGCGCCGTAATGTTGAACTTTTCATCCGGGAATAACGGCGTTAAGTAATCAAAAGGTATCCGGTCTCGAATGGCGGCGGGTTCTTTACCGTTGATTTTTATAACCTTAATTAACGGGAAGAATTTTTCACCATCCTTAGGCGGGCGAATGCTACCAAGAACCGTATCACCGGTTTTCAAACCAAAGAGTTTAATTTGCGATTGAGAAACATAAATGTCATCCGGTGAATTTAAGTAATTAAAATCGCTGGAGCGGAGGAACCCATATCCGTCGGGCATAATCTCAAGTACGCCTTCGCTGTTTACAATTCCTTCAGACTCAAACGGGAAGAAATCATCCTTCTTGGATTCTTCCTTTTTACGAACGACCGGTTTTTCAAGAGAATCTCCTGAGCTTGCGCGTTCTGGCTGAAGCCTGCTTTTGCGCTCTTTTTCCTGGTCAGCCTGTTTTTCTTCAGCTTGTACAGGTTTTTCTGTAGTTTCCTGAGTTTTATTTTCTTTAGCAACCGGCTCGGGTGGTTTTACAATGCGTCTTCTGCGCCGAGTCATTTTATCCTGCGCTTCTTTTTCTTTCTCGTCGCTATTATCAGGCGTTTTTTCCTCAGCTTTTTCCGGTTCTTTGGCTTCAGGTTTTTCTTTTGCAGTCTGTTTTTTCTTTGGGCGGCCCGGCTTTCTTTTAACAGTTTCTTCTGTTTTTTCTGGCGCTTTTTCTTTGCCGGGGTTTAGCGCCTGGTGATCCAGAATAGTGTAGATAAGATCTTGTTTTTTGAGGCCTTCTATTTTTTCAATATCCAGCTCTTTTGCAATCTCTTTTAATTCTGATACCAACTTGCTGTTCAATTCTATAATGTCGTACATAAATTGAATTTTATGATTAAAGAGGTGAGTGTGTAAATTTAATTAATTTTTTAATGTGTTTCACTTGAAATTATAATCCGGTAAATGCTTTTAACGGACTTTTGTTTAACAATCAGATTCTTGATTGGGAATTGCTGCCTGCAAATATACAAAATATTCGAAAAGTAAATATTTTCTTCCTTAAAAAAATCTGCTTTATCTTTGCCAATGCTTTTAGGAAAAAGCAAAGTGGTCATACAGAGTGATTCAGAAGCTCATATACTATGTAAAAGATTTTAATATAATTGATTGATATTTAAATAAATAAGACTATGATTCAACGCATTCAAACGGTATTTTTAGTTCTTGCCATCATTGCAGTTATTTTATTGGCATTTTTCCCATTAGCTACATTTTATTCTCAAACGGGCATCTTTGTTCTGCATGCTTATGAGCTGGAAAGCATCACTCCCGGTGCGAAAATTCCTTTTGTTCCCTGGATTTTTGCGCCTTTGGCGGTCATTGCACTGGTAGTTTTGATTTTAAATGTAATTGCGTTGCTATCTTATAAAAACAGAATAAAACAAATCAAACTATTGCAAGTGTCTATTCTGTTAAACATTTTATTTATTGTTGGCCTGATGTTTTATTATGTTCCTACAATTGAAGAAAATACTTCCACAGCGGTGGATTACACGGAATCTATTGGCATTTACCTCCCTTTGATATCATTGGTTTTTACCTTAATAGCTCAGCATTTTATTAAAAAAGATGAAAAGCTAGTGCGTTCTGTTGACCGGCTCAGATAAATTTTTTCAATAATGGATTAATATGACTTTGGTATTTTAGTCATTGAAGAGTTGAAGAATTATTTTAGTTCTTTACGCACCTTTTCAAAAACCTGAAGCTTTTCAAAGTTATTGTTTTGAATCTGAAAAGTAACAGCGGTAACAAATTTATGTAAACCTACTTTTCCTGCAGCTCCCGGATTGATATGCAGCAAGTTGTGTTTATCATCATGAATTACTTTTAGAATATGGGAATGCCCTGAAATAAAAAGGTCCGGCTTCTCTTTCTCTATGTTTTTTCTTGCTGCCGATTCGTATTTTCCGGGATATCCACCAATGTGGGTTATAAAAATTTTCTTGCCAGCGGTTTCAAAAATCAGCTTTTCGGGATAATGTTGCCTGATTTTTGCATCGTCGATATTGCCGTATACTGCCCTGACGGGAGCAATGTTCTGCAGTTTATTGATAATACTCATATCCCCGATGTCACCGGCATGCCATATTTCATCACATCCTGAGAAAAAATCCAGCATTTCATCATGAATATAACTGTGCGTGTCTGAGAGTAAGCCAATCTTAGTCATGGTTCTTATTTTGTCAGCACAAACTTACCATTAATGATGTTACGGTCATCCGTTTCAACCCTGAAAATGTAAAGGCCCGGCGAAAAACCATGCAAGGGTTCTGAAAATTCCTGACCAGAAAAACTTCGAAGCAAATGCTGGTTTCCGTTTAAGTCATAAATTTGTAATGTTTTGCTTCCTTTGTCTTCAAAATAAATATCCAAATTGTTTTGCACCGGATTTTTAACTACATGATATCCATCCTTGCCGGTAATGATCGGTTTTACAGATACAGATTCAGAGTACCCCTGTGAACCTAACTCTAAACGGTAATGGTTTTGCTGATTTTTGAGGGGAATGGTATCCGTAAACCGGTAAACCATTTCCTGATCGGGTGATCCGCAGACCCCCGCGATAAAGCCAATTTTTTCATAAGATTTGGCATTGCCGGCACGCTCTATAACGATATCGTTGCAGGTTTGCCCTTTATCGATAGTCCACTGCAGGTAAATGTCTTCGTCTTGTTGTTGCGCAAAAAAGTTCTTCAGGATAGGATGCGGTCCCTGACCTGATGCAGCGAGTGTGATAAATGATAACAAAAAGAATGATAGTGCCTTCATATCAAATCAAACGAATCCAGACAGTAAAAGTTTAGCTAATAGAAGTTACAATTGTGTTAAGGAAAATCATTTTTTAACGATATTTATTCATTCTCAGGCTGAAACATTTTCCTGAGATTCAAACCTTTTGTTTAAAACCAGTGTTTAAGGTTTAACAAAAAAGAGCATTTATGAAAATACTCGTAACAGGAGGCACAGGCTACATTGCATCGTGGATTATTAAAAAGCTTTTGGATAAAGGCCATGATGTAAACACAACCTTAAGAGATTTAAGCAACAAAGAAAAGTCGGCTCATCTGACGCAAATGGCTGCATCGGCTGAATCTAACCTAACTTTTTTTGAAGCGGATTTAACCAAAAAGAATTCGTTTGATGAAGCCGTGAAGGAATGTGATGCCGTTATACATACAGCTTCTCCATTTTTTATACAAGGGATTAAAGATGCGCAGAAGCAATTGATTAAGCCTGCGGTTGATGGAACGCGAAATGTATTGGAATCGGTTAACCTTGAGGAATCAGTAAAAAAGGTTGTGATTACCTCCTCTGTGGCCGCCATTTTTGGTGATGGAGAAGAGATCAAAAATAAAGATAATGCCACTTTTGATGAAAATGACTGGAATAACACCAGCAATGAAAAACATCAGGCGTACTCCTACTCAAAGACGGCCGCAGAGCGTGAAGCATGGCGTATTTTTGCAGAGCAGGAGCGTTGGAAGCTGGCGGTTATAAATCCGGGTTTTGTTTTAGGCCCTTCCCTTACCAGGCGGCAAGACTCAACCAGCATAGACTTTATCCGTTCATTGCTGAATGGTAAATTCAAGCAAGGTGTTCCGGAACTACATTTCGGGATTACAGATGTACGTGATGTGGCAGAGGCACATGTGATTGCCGCAACAAAAAGCCAGCCTCACGGTCGTCATATAATTGTTTCTGAATCGCTTTCGGCTTTAGATATTGCTCACAAAGTAAAGCAAAGCGCCGGAGAGGGATATCCTATTCCCGATAAAGCGGTATCCAAATTGATGCTCTATCTTGCCGGACCGTTTATGGGCTTTTCGTGGAAGTATATCAGTAAAAATATTGGGATTCCTTTGCAGTTTGATAACAGCAAAGCGAAGAAAGATCTTGGTCTGGAGTTTCATTCTGTTGAAGATACCATTCATGATCAAATACGGCAACTTATCAAAGATGATTTGATATAATAGTCAGCTTGACAGCTATTTCTCTGACAATTAAAAAGATTTTTCAGCTTTGTTATTTAAACAGGATTGGTTTATTTTGCAGTTATGCAGGAATTCAGAAATCTTTATTCTACATTAAACCGTATCAACCGGAAAGGGTATAAGGCCTACAAAGACCTTGAAGGCAGTTATGCAGGTGAAGTTTTCGATTTATACATCGATTATGTTCAGGGCGATCCATTTGCTGCGCCCAGCCGTTTTAGCGTGAGGGTAGATAACACTTTTCCTGAATGGACTTTTTCGGGAAAATCGCGCAGGGTGGCGCTTTGTGATTTTCTTACCCGGATGTTCTTTTTTAAATGCCGTTTATTGGCGAAAGGAAACCGCGGCAGCGGGAAAAGTGGAATGATCAACATAGAGCAGCCGGGACAGGAAGTGCTGGAACGTACTTCGGTGATTGTGGAAAAGGATTATATCGAAGCCCGATTTGTGGTGGGCTTGCCTGCATACGGACGTAAAGTGGCGGCAGACCATGCCCGGGAAATGATTGATGAGGAATTGACTTTAATTGTAAAGCAAAGTCTGTTTTTTGAGGCTGTAGACCATTTGGAGTTACAGGACCACATTTATGTAAATGAAGATGCTGATGTTCTCCGGAAAAAAATGGTTGAGGCCGGCTTTGTTGCTTTTGTTTCGGATGACGCTGTATTGCCAAGGGCTTCAGGTATTGATCAGCGACCGCTGACTGGTGCGATAGCTTTTCAATCGCCACAGTCAATGCGGATAGAGTTTCAGCTTCAACACCGGAAAGTGACAGGAATGGCCATCCCGCAAGGAGTAACTCTCATTGTGGGAGGCGGATATCATGGTAAGTCAACTTTGCTTAGCGCTATTGAGCGTGGCGTTTATAATCATATCCCGGGCGATGGCCGTGAGTTTGTAGTAGCCGACGAAACGGCAATAAAAATCAGAGCTGAAGATGGAAGGTATATCGAAAAAGTGGACATCTCATCTTTTATCAATAGCCTGCCTTTCAACAAGGATACAGTAAGGTTTTCCTCTGATAATGCCAGCGGAAGTACCTCACAGGCTGCCAACACCATAGAAGCGCTGGAATCCGGCGCCACAGTCCTGATGATTGACGAGGATACATCAGCCACAAACTTCATGATTCGTGATAAGCGCATGCAACTACTTGTACCGAAAAAGCGGGAACCAATTACACCTTATATCGACAAGGTACAGCAATTGTACCAGGAGTATGGCGTGTCTACGATTCTTGTGGTTGGGGGTTCAGGAAGCTATTTTGAGGTGGCTGATAAAGTAATTTGCATGGTAGAATATTTACCTTTTGATTTAACCGAAGAAGCCAAAGCCATCGTAGAGGAAGACCAGGAAAAGCGCGTGCATGAAGGGGGAGATGTGTTTGGTAGGATACGTGAGCGAATCCCGAAACCTGAAAGCATAGATCTTTTTAAAGGACACAAAGCCAAATTAAAAGCCGAAGGTGTGAACCAAATTCAACTGGGAAAACAAAGGATTGATTTATCCGCATTAGACCAGGTTGTTTCGCCGGCACAGCTTAATGCCATTGCAGACGCCATACTTTTGGCTAAGAAGAAGATGGGAACAGCTTCTCTGAGTATAATCTTGCAGGAAGTAGAAACCGAGATAACCCAAAATGGACTGGATATCCTAAATAAAAGAAATCGCGGCGATTACGCGATGTTTCGAAAAAATGAACTGGCCGCTGCTTTGAATCGATTGAGAACTTTCAGCGTTAAATAAGGTTTTGCAAAGATGAATTCAGTTTAATATGTTCGTAAGTTTCTATGTTTGTAGGTTAATTATCAGAAAATTTAAATAGTGTCCGTCTACAAATTAGAAATTCTTGCAAATAAAGCACCAAATGATAAATTTCAAATTACAAATAAATACCAAAATCCAATATCAGAAATTCAAAACAATATAGTATCTTGTTGATTTCAAATGTTTTGAATTTTGACATTTGAAAATTGCAGATTATTTGTAATTTGGATATTGAAATTTGTTATTTTAAGTTTTCATTTTCTCATGATTTTATGGACAAACACTAAATATGTATTTGATAATAGCGTTTTAATAGCATTCTGATAATCGATAGATTAGGTCATTTAGTAGTCAAAATGAATTTGATAGTAGCAATTCCTGCTACCCTTTATCACTACTTTCCCTTTTATCAAAGAAGGTTATAACTCACTCCAGCTCAATGCAACCATAGTCTTTTTCATTGAGCAGTTCGTTGATTTCTTCTTTGTAGAAATAATCAGGATCGTATATTTCTCCCAGCCATTCAAAATACTCTTCAAACTCTTCGTGTTGCGGGTCTTTCAAAACTTCAAGCATTTGATAGAAGCCATGTATACCACCCACATCTTCGGGCGGGCAATTCATCGCACCGTCGAGGCAAACAGGTTGTTGATGTATTTGGTCATATGGTAAAATTTTTTCCAAAAGCACATTATGCTCCCAGGAATCACCAAAATCATATTCATAAATAATGCGATCATTTTCTGTTTTTAGCAAATCGGAGATGATCATTCCCTGATAGTCTACGTTGTTAAACTCATGCCAATAATCTTCTGCTTCGGGATACCTTACTGTATAAAAAGTTTTGTTTTTGATGAACTGATGTAAATGAGAATTCGTCCAGCCCATCGAAGTCTGTATAATTTTATGAAAATCATTTAAAGACAAATCCGACGGCACTAATAAACGTCTCCATATTCTTGGATTGCTGCCTCTTAAGGTAATCTTGACCCGATAAATTTTTTTAGTCATAACTGCCATATTTTGATGAAAACGTTGAGCATTCTTTGCTCATCAGTATTCTCTCTTTAGTATTCACAAATATATAGATAATTCGCATCTCACTA
Organism: uncultured Bacteroidales bacterium; assembly: GCA_964465045.1. Classification (GTDB taxonomy): domain Bacteria; phylum Bacteroidota; class Bacteroidia; order Bacteroidales; family JAIPAH01; genus JAIPAH01. The sequence goes on from CAYXJS010000039.1 coordinate 20,153, forward strand.
AATCCATTCATGGCTTTTTATAAACTTCTTTTGCTGGTTTTGTGTTAGGTCTTTATGAAAAAAATATCCGTTATATTCTTTTTAGTATTGGCGTTTGCCGGAATGGCAACAGCGCAGCAGGAAGCAGTCTCATTACAGGATTATCATCAAACTCGTTTATCAATACAAAAAAACGGGATGTTGACTCTTGCAGGATGGGCTGCCGGTAATATGATTATCAGTGGTTGGGCAATGCAATCAGCCCAGGGAAGCAATTATCGCTTTCATCAGATGAATGTTTTCTGGAATGTGGTTAACAT
>CAYXJS010000040.1:0-19864 GCA_964465045.1 uncultured Bacteroidales bacterium
TTTTAATCACAGGACCTGCTGCCAATTCTATGGTTCCCCTTAACGGTGGATGGTCTTATACCTGGCAAGGAAGGGATACCGATAAATATGCTTCGGATCACAACACAATACTGGAGGCTTTTCAACAGCAATGGGGCAAAGAGCAGGTCGTGTTTGCTGAGGGCGCTACGTTTGAAGGAGACCTTAATGTAAAAGAAATGCAGCAAAAAGCAGAATCAGTTGATTACATTGTACTCGCCTTAGGCGAAAATTCCTATACGGAAAAGCCCGGAGACATTAACAGTCTGGATTTGGCTGAAGAACAAAAAGCCCTGGCTGACGCAGCTTTTGCTACCGGAAAACCTGTAATACTGCTGCTTGTAGAAGGAAGACCTCGCATCATCCGTGAGATAGAGCCTATGGCCGATGCGGTTTTAATGGCATACCTCCCCGGAAATGAGGGTGGAAATGCCATCGCGAATATCATCAAAGGTACAGCGAATCCTTCAGGGAAACTACCGATTACCTATCCCAGATACAGCAATGACTTAATTACATACGACCATAAATTTACCGAAACAATTGAGGCTAACGGAAATGGTGACGGAAATGCCTACAATCCTCAATATCCATTCGGATTTGGACTAAGCTACACGGATTTTGAGTATGACAACTTGAGCATCAGCAAGCAAAAAATCTCAAATGACGAAAGCATCAGCATTTCTGTTGAAGTAACCAACACGGGTGATATAGACGGAAAAGAGGTGGTTCAATTATATGTAACGGATAAATATGCTACGGTTACACCTTCAGTAAAGCGCTTGCGCGGATTTGAAAAGATCAATCTTGCGCCGGGCGAATCTAAGACGGTTAATTTCAGCCTTCACCCAGATGATCTGGCTTTTGTGGGCCAGAACTATGAATGGATTACAGAAAAAGGGGCATTTATCGTCCATATTGGTGAGTTGAATAAAGAATTTGAAATCATTGAATAAATTAATTCCAATTAAAACAAATATACTATGAGAAAACTTGTAATAGTATTTTTTACGATGCTTTTGGGTCTCCATTTCGGATATGCCCAAAAGGTTGTAGAAGGTGTCGTAACAGGCGCTGATACACAAGAGTCGCTTCCGGGTGTGAATGTTTTCGTCCCAGGGACTTCTACAGGCACTGTTACCGATACTGAGGGAAATTACTCCCTTAAAGTACCTGATGATGCAGAAACGTTGAAATTTTCTTTTGTAGGTTACAGCACAAAAGAAGTGGAAATTGGAGACAGGACTACTATTGATGTTACTCTAGAATCCACAGCGCAATCGATTGAAGAGTTTGTAGTAGTAGGTTATGGTGTTCAGAAGAAAAGTCTTGTGACTGGTTCTATTTCAAAGATGACTGTAGAAGACATGAGTAAAAATCAGTCACGTATCGAGCAGTCTATTCAAGGTAAAACAGCCGGTGTCAATATTATGCAAGAGTCTGGCTCGCCTGGCGCAAATATGACGATTCGTATACGCGGAACAGGCAGTAACAGAAACTCTGATCCGCTATTTATTGTAGATGGAATGCGAACTGATGGTATGGACTACCTGAATCCCGATGACATTGAGTCGGTTGAAGTACTGAAAGACGCCGCTTCAGCAGCCATTTACGGAGCTGAAGGCGCTAATGGCGTTGTTCTTGTTACTACTAAGTCGGCAGATAAGGGAGAGTCCAGAATCAACTACAGCTTTAGCAATGGATGGCAAGAGGCTGTAAACTATGTTGAGGTAATGGATGCTACACAGTATGCTGACTATTTCAGCGAGGCTGACTGGCTGGAGACAGATCCCAATTCTGTTGGACAAGGAACTGACTGGATGAATGAAATATTTGAGATTGCCCCAATGCAACAACATAATTTGTCTATTGAAGGAGGCAACGAAAAAACCAGTGTGTTTGCTTCTGCTTCATATTATGATCAGGACGGAATCGTTGGAGGTAACAAAACGAATTTTAATCGCGCCACAGCACGTCTAAACCTCGATCATGAGGCGAAAGACTGGCTGAAAATAGGTACCAGAATTTCGTATACGAATGTAAACCGTAAGAGCATCAATGAAAATAATGAATTTGGTGGAGTAATTAGCAATGCAATGGCTCTTGACCCGTTGACGCCGCTTTATGTTGATAATGTTGATGACTTGCCGGATAAGTATTTACCACAGATTTATGACAATTTCAGCAATCCGGAGAATTCTTCTCTGAAAGCTCCCGGCGATAAAGGATTTTTCGGCATGTCTCCATATGTGCAGAATGAAATCGCGAATCCTGTTGCACAAATGAACAATGATCATAACCGGTGGCAACAAGATAAGTTGGTGGCCAGTTTCTTTACTGAATTAAAACCTGTAGAAGGTTTAAATATCCGGTCGAGTTATGATATTGACCTGTCATATGGGAATTCGCTTTACTGGACACCTAAATACTATTATCATTCAATCAATTATAACTTCAGAAACAATACAGGTCAGTCAACCGACAAATGGTATACGTGGCAATTGGAAAATGTTGCAAATTATTCCATGGATGTCGGTGACCACGCCATGAATTTTATGGCCGGTATGACAGCAAGAGATTATAATCACTTCAACCTGAATGGATATGGAGAAGTGCTCCAGGAAGAAAGCTGGAATTTTGCAGTTTTGGACGCCGTCCTCAGCGATACCACACGTTCAGCAGCAGGAGGAGGTCGCGAAGAAGAAAGGTTGTTTTCCTATTTCGGGCGTGTTCAATATGATTACCAGGAAAAATATATGTTAAATGCTACTTTCAGAGCAGATGGTTCTTCAAAATTAGCAGAAGGAAACAAATACAGATATTTTCCTTCGGTTTCTGTAGGATGGGTTGTGTCAAATGAAGATTTTGAACTGCCCGAAATGATAGACTTCCTCAAAATCCGCGCTAGCTGGGGCCGGAATGGTTCGATTGGCTCGCTCAATAACTTTGATTACGTATCAACTATTGTTAGCAATGCTGAATCAAGTTATTATTTAAGTGGTGGTGACAGGCTTACCGGGGCAGAGCCAGCAAGTTTAGCAAATCCAGACCTTGTTTGGGAAACCAGTGAACAAATTGATGTCGGTTTTGACCTTTATTTATTCGATAGCCAACTAACCCTTTCCACTGATTATTTCAAAAAAACCACTATCGATTTAATCACTAGAGGGCCGGTTCCGTTTTATGTGGGTAACGACCAGCCTTTCTTTAATGCAGGTGATGTAGTGAATACTGGTGTGGAAATGGAGTTAGGGTTAAAGAAAAAGCTTGGGGATTTTTCCTATAATATCATGGCAAATGCATCATACTTAGAAAATGAAGTTACATATATCGGGAACGAAGCTTCCGTTTTATTAGGCGCAAATCTGGGAACCACCGGAGCCATCACAAGAGCGGAAGTAGGTAAACCTATGTGGCACTTTTATGGCTTTGAAGACGATGGTGTTTTTAGTTCCTGGGCAGAAGTTGAGAGCTATACAAATGAGGAGGGGGATTTGATTCAACCCAAAGCCGTTCCCGGAGATGTGAAATTTAAAGATATCAATGGTGATGGTAAAATAACTGAAGATGATAAAACTATGATTGGAAATCCTCATCCCAAATGGACATTCGGCCTTTCTACTTCAATGGAATATAAAGGGTTTGACTTGAACTTATTCTTTAATGCACGTACTGGGGTAGATACATATTTTGGCGCCTATCGCACTGATTTAGGCAAGAATAATAAACCGGGTTTTTTCTATGAGGATGCATGGACTCCGCAAAATAATTCGGCTGATTTTCCGCGAATGACAGTGAATGACCGAAACAATAACTTCTCTCATAACAGCATGTTTGTGTTGGATGGTTCTTTCATCCGTTTGCAGTCAGCAGAACTGGGCTATACTTTGCCTGCTAAAATAACTGACAAAGTTAAAGTAGAGGGTTTAAGAGTTTATGTGTCAGGACAAAACCTGTTTCTGTTAACCAATTATCCGGGCGATCCTGAGATTGGAAATACCGGAGGTTTCGGTGGCAGTAGTATTGGTGTTGATCGCGGTTTATATCCCCGATCAAGAGTTATCAGTTTTGGGGCTAAGGTTACTATTTAGGTTGATATTAATTCTTATCACTATTAATAATATAGAAATTCTATCAAAACCAGACAGTAAAATGAGTACACCTCAAAATGAAAAATAAAAGAGCAATGAAAAAATATATAAAAATGAAAAAGATAATTCTATTTAGTTTGCTTATCGTTTTCGCCACTTCATGCGAAAAGGAATGGCTCGAATTAGAGCCTATCGGGCAAAAATTTGAGACGAACTATTATGAAACCGAAGAGGAAATATTTTCCGGACTGGTTGCTGCATATTCTATCTTGCAACCGAAATATTACAGCGGCTGGTCTTCTTACTATTTCCTTGCAAACTTTCCTAGCGATGATGCTAAAGTAGTAGGTGGTGGCCCGGGCGATCGTCCGGAATATCATGAAATTGGTAATTTTAGCACCGGAGCAACTAATCCGGCCGTATTACAGCTATGGCGTAGAGATTTCTTTGGAATATACAGAGCAAATGTGGTACTGGAAAATGCCAATCCGGAAACCTCTCAAAAGTCAGTGGAATATATTGCGGAAGCCAAATTCCTGCGGGCTTACTACTATTTTGAATTAGTACGCTTTTTTGGGGATGTTCCTTTGATCACCGGTCAGTTAGGGCCTGATGAGTACAATCAGCCAAGAGATCCTGCAGAAGACATTTTTGCGCTGATAATCGAAGACCTGAACGCTGCGGCTGAGGATCTGCCCGCAAAGTCTTCGCTATCAGAATCGGAATTGTACAGGGCTACAAAAGGCGCCGCAGACGCATTGTTGGGTAAGGTTTATCTGTATATGGCCTCACCTCATTATCAGCAAGAGTATGAATTACCGGAATCGGCAAACAGATACTATGAGCTTGCCGCCGGTAGATTTGAACAGGTAATTGATGCCGGATATGAACTGGAAGAGAACTATGATGATATCTGGCAATTTAGCCATGAAAATGGAGTTGAATCCATATTTGAAATTGAATATGCTAATATAGACCGTGAAGGTGACTGGGAAAACGGCCGCGTAAATGGCGGTAATATCGATGTTCAGATGTCTGGCCCTCGCGGAATATCAACCGATACGCTGTTAGCTGGTTGGGGATTTGACATGGTATCACAAGACCTCATTGCCGCCTATGAAGCTGAAGGAGATTCGGGTAGAAAATATGGGACAGCTTATGGCGAAGAATTTCTTACAGAGATTGGCGCATCTGAATGGGAGCAACCCGAAGGTTATACCGGATGGTACAGCAAAAAACGGGCTCCCTGGGCGCATATTACTTCAGAATCTGGTCCGGAATGGAATTTTGAGACCAATGAGCGCATGATTCGCTATGCTGATGTACTTCTTATGTGTGCTGAAGCTTATCTTCAGTCAGGTACGGGTGATCCATTGTCGCTTGTAAATCAGGTGCGTGAACGAGCTATGCTCGACCCACTGGGTTCTGTAACGATGGAAGATATCAAACTGGAGCGCAGGCTGGAACTCGCCATGGAAGGACACCGGTTTTTTGACCTCGTACGTTGGGGTGATGCTTCCAGCGAATTAGGTGAGCTTGGGTTTGAACAAGGAAAACACGAAGTATTACCTATTCCTCAATCAGAAATTGACAATTCTAACGGGGAACTGGAACAAAACGATAATTATTAAGTAGTTGCTTTGGGATATTCCCGAAAGCATAAAAGCTAAAGACATGAAAACAATTCATTTAACACAAAACAAATTTTTAAACTAAAATGAGAAATACTATGAAACAAATGAAGTTAATTTTAATTTTTGCGATGGTTGGCATGCTCGGCATGTTCACCGCTTGCGAGGAAGATGATGACACATCTGTAGGAGAACCCTTTGCCGACTTCGACTATGAAGTTAGTGAAGAGAATGCTTTGGAAGTTAGTTTTACCAATAAATCAACAAACTCTGAAAGCTACATGTGGGACTTTGGTGATGGTGAAACGTCAACAGAAGAAAATCCTGTTCACGAGTATGCCGAAGGTGGAACCTATGAAGTGACTTTAACAGCAACAAATGCTGATGATGTAAGTACTGACGTTTCGAAAACGCTCAGTATAGGCTCTAATTTATTGGCCGGAAGCGATTCCAAAACATGGAAGCTTTATCGCGAGGAAACCAGTATGGGTGTAGGCCCCAATGCTGAAGAGGCACGTTCTTGGTGGTCACTTGAGAATGATGGAAGCCGGCCTTGCGTGTACAAACACGAGTTCACTTTCCATTTTGATGGCACATTTGAATTTAATGATAATGGCATCTTCTGGGGAGAAGAAGCTGTATTTGCAGATTCTGATGTTGTAGGTACTTGCTTTGAACCTAATGCTGACAATATGGTAAACAGCGAAGGCGATGATGTGAGCGCCTGGTTAAGCGAAACCCATGAATATGAATACGATGCTGAAGCAGAAGAAGTTACCTTAAATGGTGAAGGCGCCTGGATGGGAATGCCGCAACTGGGTACTTCTGGCGAGTCAATCGTTCCTGAAGACAGCAAAACGTTTAATATTGTCTCAATCGAAGAACACGAAGGATATGACTTAATGACCATCTCTTATTTTTACGAAGAGGCAGAGTTATATTGGGACTTTACTTATGTGAGCTATTCCGATCCTTCTTTGGAGCCTGATTTGGTAACAGACGAAGAAGAGTATGGAGAGGACCTTGAGGATATTACTCCCGATGAGATTTTCTTGACATTTGCCTCAAGAGATGAGGCTGATATGGCTACTATAGATACAATTGATTCAGGTTCTTCTGTAGTATTTGGTGTTGAAGACCCAACAGATGCAACAGCCACAGTTGGTGAATTCATCAGAACGGAAGGTGAGCAATACCAGGAGCTGCAATTCCAGGTTAGTCCGGAACCTAAAGATATCCAGTTTGATAACTTTACAACAGCAAAAATCGATGTCTTTGTTCCTGCTGATACTGAGTTTACTGAAGACGGACTTCAAAAACACATGGTTTTCGGCTTTGCTGACCTCAGCCAAACTGAAGAATGGTGGAACAGTCCTGAGCAATATATTGTAGAAGGAGATGATTTGGTTGTAGGCGAATGGCACACTTATACCTTTGATCTTACAGCTACGGAAGTTCTAAACCGGGATGATTTAGATATGCTGTATCTTGGCCTTGGTGGCGGTGGTCACGAAGCCGGTGGCACATTCTATGTTCGGAATCTTACTTTTGAATAAATGATCTTAACTAAGATGTGGCGGGTTTTCCGGCCACATCTTAGTTTTTGTTTACTACTTAAGATTGTCATTTAGCAACTGCATAACAGCAGATTATTATCTACCGTAACTGTCTTAAACGGATTTTGAAATTAGCGGCGTTTTAAAAATTATTTTATGAAGAGTATTACAGGATTATTGATTGTCCTCTCTTTTTTCATGGCTTCATGTGAAAATGAAAAGAATGAGATATCTGCCCCCGAAGGCTACCAGCTTGTATGGCATGATGAATTTAACTATGAGGGATTACCTGATTCAGCCAAATGGAGTTATGATACCGATGGAAATGACCATGGGTGGGGCAATAACGAATTACAGTTTTATACTGAAAAAGATAAAGAAAATGCGTTTGTGGATGGTGACCATTTACATATCGTAGCAAAAAAAGAAGAAAAAGGCGGCAAAGATTATACTTCGGCTCGTTTGATTACCAAAAATAAAGGTGACTGGAAGTATGGCAGGTTTGAGATTCGTGCAAAAATACCGGAAGGGCTCGGTATATGGCCCGCAATATGGATGCTGCCAACCGATTGGGAATACGGCGGATGGCCAGATTCTGGCGAAATTGACATCATGGAACATGTGGGGTATAATCCCGATTCTGTTTTTGCCTCAGCACATACAGAAGCTTACAATCATGTTAATGGAACTAATAAAACTGAAGGCATAGCCCCAAAAAAAGACATTTACGATACCTTCAACGAATATGCGTTGGAATGGGATGAAGATGAATACCGTGTTTACTTTAATGATAAGCATTTTTTCACTTTTAAAAATGAAAACAAGACTCATGCGGAGTGGCCTTTTGATAAACGTTTTCACTTGCTGCTGAATGTCGCCGTGGGTGGTAACTGGGGTGGCAAAGAGGGTATTGATGATACGATTTTCCCGCAGGAGATGGTTGTAGATTATGTAAGAGTATTTAAAAACAAAGATAAATGATTTTTAGGTTAATCAGGATTGCGTGGATTGTTGGTTTTGTGGCAGCCACTTTTAGTGTGGCTGCCCAAACCAGCGTTTTGGTGTGGCAGGATGAGTTTAATGGCAGCGGTTTGCCCGATGAGGAAAAGTGGGGTTACGATGTTGGTGGTAATGGTTGGGGCAATAATGAGCTTCAGTATTACACCCAGGCAGACACCAATAATGCGCGGGTAGAAGATGGTAAATTGATTATTGAAGCACATAAAGAAACGTATTCAAACAATGATTACACGTCTGCGCGTTTGATAACCAAAAACAAAGGCGACTGGAAATATGGCCGTTTTGAAATTAAAGCGAAAGTGCCTGCCGGAAGAGGTACATGGCCCGCTATCTGGATGCTGCCAACCGATTGGGAGTATGGCGGATGGCCCTCTTCAGGTGAGATAGATATCATGGAATACGTAGGATATCAGCCTAACACTATTCACCAAAGTGTGCATACACAAGAATATAACCATCTGAACGGGACGGAAATAACTAACAGTTCAAACGTAGAAACAGCCGAAGAGGAGTTCCACCTTTATACGATAGAGTGGAATGAAGATAAAATCGATTTCTTTGTAGATGGCAGGCTGCGTTTAACGTTTGAAAATGAAGGAAGCTGGCAAAAATGGCCTTTCGACAAGCGGTTCCATCTCCTGCTTAATGTTGCTATAGGTGGCAACTGGGGAGGTGCACAGGGAGTTGATGATTCTATCTTCCCGGTTCAAATGGAAGTGGATTATGTACGCGTTTATCAGCAAACCGACCAACTTCAGGTCAATGGAGAGGATTATATTCAACCTGATGCCGAACAAGTAGAGTATTCTATTTCCAATGTGGTGGATGCAGAGTTTGAGTGGTCTGTGCCCGCAGATGCAGAAATTGTTTCCGGACAGGGAACAAATACCATTTTGGTTAACTGGGGTAATACCGAAGGAGATGTTGCTGTTGACCTTACAGTTGATGAGGAAACATATAACTATAACTTGCCTGTTAAGCTTCTGACCGTTCCTGAAGGCGCTGCACATATTTTGGATCATTTTGACGATGGTAGCATTGAAAATATCACGAACCCCAATGAAGAGGAGATCTCATTTAATTTCAGCGAAGCAGACAGTGAACTTAAAATCGCCTATCAGGATGTTGATCCCGATCTCTGGCCCAAGTTTATCATTGATTTTGAGCGGCCTGTAGATCTCTCCGATCATGAAAGTATGCAAGTCAGATTAAAAGCTTTTAACAAGAGTGGCTCTGTAAATATACGTATAGATATGATGGACCAGCAAGGGCGTCAAACCAACAAGACACCGGTTTTTACAATTGATCCTCATAGCGATGGGCAGTATCATGATTACCACTACAATTTTGAGGGTAATTGGGATGCCGGTTCTCCGCATACCGGTGAGAAAGTGAATAAGGAAAGAATACGAAAAGCTGTTATTTACCTGAATTATGGGTTTCATGGAGTGAATAACGCATCAGATTCTTTATGGATTGATTTTTTGAAAATGAATAATGAACCTCTCGCTGTTAGTGAGTTGGGTCAAACCAAAAGGATCAAAGTGATACCAAACCCCGCAGATTCTTATTTTTATCTTGAAATTAATCAAGTAGAGTCAATAAATATTGTTATCTTTAGTGCAACCGGACAACCAGTAAAAAAGATCAATCATGTCGAGGCTAATCAAAAAATAGATGTGTCTGGCTTGCCGAGAGGAATCTATATTTTGAAAATTAGTGATAAAAACGGATTGCCAAAATACCACGCAAAATTAATTATTCAATAATTTTATGAATTAAATAACTAAAAACTACTGACTTATGAAAACATTTTTTACTTTTTTAAGTATTATGATTTTGAGCCTGGGTCTCCAAGCTCAGTTCATTTACACGGATTTTGAAGAAAATCAAGACGTTAGCTTTACAGGCTGGCCCAATCCGCCTGTAACAATTATAAATCCCGATGCATCGGGAATTAACACCAGTGATAGTGTTGCAGAATTTGTGCGTTCCGAAGAGGCTTGGGCACATGCCCTTTGCGAACTGGACGGAACCATCAGCTTTGACGAAGGCACTACATTCACAATTAAAGTTTGGGCGCCTATTGTCAATGAAATGCTGTTCAAATTGGAGAGTTCTGATGGCAGCAGCGCCTTGGAGAATTTTCAAACGATTGAAGACACGGAAGAATGGGTAGAAATGTCATTTGATTTCCCTGAGGCAGAGAGTGGCGTTTACTCTAAAATTGTGATTTTCTTTGATGCCGGGAATAGCACCGACAACACTTATTATTTTGATGATGTGGAAGGACCAGGATACACCGGCGGTGGTTCAGGTGGTACTCCGGTTGACCTTCCTGTAACCTTTGATAATGAAGACGTAGATTATGCACTTACCGATTTTGGAGGTAATGAGTCTGAAATTGTAGAGGATCCAACAGATGCAACAAACATGGTGGCTCAGACCATAAAAACAGCCGAAGCAGAAACATGGGCCGGCACTACAGTAGGCGGTACGCAGGGTTTTGAAGCTCCTGTACCTTTCGAAGAGGATGCAACGGTGATGACCGTAGCTGTTTGGTCGCCAACAGCCGATACGCCAGTCAGGTTAAAAGTAGAGGATGCTTCCAATGCGGAAATATCTGTTGAAACGGAAACAACTACTACAGTGGCTGAAGCATGGGAAGTATTGGAGTTTGATTTCAGTGAAGAAGCTGAAGGTACTGCTGAAATCAATTTTGATAACACCTATAATAAGGCCTCTATTTTCTTCAATTTCGGAACAGATGGCGCTACAGCCGGAGAGCAAACCTATTACTGGGATGACATGATTTTTGTTGGGGAAACTTCTTCTTATAGCGAATTAGCGCTAAGCGAAGTGAACGTTTATCCCAACCCGGCTAAGGAATATGTGAAGATATCTTCCAAAATTTCATTTGATAAAGTAATCATGCAGGATGTCCAGGGCCGTATCGTCAAGCAGAAAGCAGCCCGGGATAAAGAAACTGAATTAAACGTAAGCGACCTTCAGAAAGGCCTCTATATTGTTAATTTGTATATAAACAATCAACCTGTAGGATTTAAGAAAGTAGTAGTAAGGTGAGGCAATCGGGAGGTTTTATACACTTTTTACCTCTCTTTTAAATCATCCGGATTTCTCATAATAGTTGATTTGTTTATAGCGGTGGATTCGTTCCACCGCTTTTTGTTTGCCAGTTTGTATGATGATCCATTAGTCAATGGAAAGTGTTAATAACCGATGTAGTTTATTTAAGTAGCATGTGAAAATTATTGTCAATGAATGCTTTTATGTCGTTAACAAACAAACACTCATCTTTTGATGTTTCAATGAAAAAGTTTGCAGAAGAATGTGGTATTTGTTATTACGATAACAATAAGTTCCTTTTTGATGTAAATATTTTGGCAAGATTTTTACCTTTGCCCAAACTCGAGTTAACTGAATTTTTTTGTGATTATTTAAAACAATACTATGATATCCAATAATTTCATTACAAGGCACAATGGCCCGCGGCGCCATGAAATGGAGAAGATGCTGGAAGTAACCGGAGCAAAAAACCCGGAGCAACTCATCAATGAAACTATACCCGAATCCATCAGACTTAAAGAGGATATGAAGCTACCTGACGGGATGAATGAATTTGAATACCTGAATCACATTCGTGAGATAGGCTCAATGAATAAAATCTTTAAGTCATACATCGGAATGGGGTATTACAATACCATCACTCCCGGTGTGATCCAACGAAACATCCTGGAAAACCCGGGCTGGTATACCTCATACACTCCATACCAGGCAGAAATCAGCCAGGGACGGCTCGAAGCGCTTCTGAATTTTCAAACCATGATTGTTGAATTAACCGGATTGCCAATAGCAAACAGTTCTTTATTAGACGAAGGCACATCGGCTGCCGAGGCGATGATAATGGCGTTTAATGCGCGTTCGAGAAAGCAAAAGAAGGCAGGCGCCAGTAAGTTTTTCATTGCTGGTAAAGTATTCCCACAAACGCTTGCTGTGATGGAAACCCGTGCTGAACCCCTGGGTATTGAAATCGTAAAAGGAGAAGCTACGGATTTTGAACCCGATGAACAGTATTTTGGTGGTATCATGCAGTTTCCGGATGCCGATGGGGAAATTTTCGATTACCGCAAACTGGTAGAAAAATTGCATAGCACAGAGGCTCTGGCCGTTGTAATTGCCGATCTGCTGAGCCTTACCTTGTTGGAAGCTCCCGGAAACTGGAATGCTGACGTGGTAGTGGGCTCAACGCAAAGATTTGGTATCCCGATGGGGTTTGGTGGTCCGCATGCCGGATACCTTGCAGCAAAGGAGTCTTTGAAAAGAAATATTCCCGGAAGGATTATCGGCGTCAGCATCGATAAAAACGGCACAAATGCTCTGAGAATGGCTTTACAAACCCGCGAGCAGCATATTAAACGCGAGCGGGCTACATCCAATATCTGCACTGCACAAGCATTGCTGGCTACTATGGCAAGCTTCTACGGGGTGTATCACGGGCCTGACGGTTTGAAAGAAATTGCGCGTGATATCAATATCCTGGCAGGTATTATTGATGATGAAATCAATCAGTATGGTTACAAGCAACTGAATAATTACTTTTTTGATACGCTCAGGATACAATTGCCTGATGATGTCAAAATGAGCGCCATTCATAAATTGGCCATGGAAAATCACATCAACTTCCGCTATTTTGATGATAAGCATCTGAGCATTAGTATTGATGAGACCACATCGCTGGAAGATGTCAACCTGATTATGCATATTCTGGCATCAGCTAAGAATGAACAATTTGAAGAGTATGATTGCATCCCCAAGCGTTGCGAGGATTTGGTAACCATACCTGAAGATTTGCATCGCACAAGCAGGTTTATGCAGCAGAAAGTGTTTAACCGCTATCATTCCGAAACCGAGTTGATGCGTTATATGAAAAAGCTGGAAAACCGTGATCTGGCCCTTAACCGAAGCATGATTCCGCTGGGTTCATGCACGATGAAACTAAATGCCGGTGCTGAGTTGTTTTCTTTAAGCTGGCCTGAATTTGGCTCAATTCACCCGTTTGTGCCGAAAGATCAGGCTGAAGGCTATCATGAACTGATGAAGAATCTGGAAAAAGATTTGAAAGTCATAACCGGATATGATGCGATTTCTTTCCAGCCGAATTCAGGCGCTTCAGGCGAGTACAGCGGACTTATGGTTATCCGTGAATATCACCGGAGCAGGGGAGAAGGCCATCGCAATGTATGCCTTATCCCGGCCTCAGCGCATGGTACGAATCCTGCCAGCTCTGTTATGGCAGGAATGCAGGTAGTGCAGATTAAAACCAATGAAAATGGAGATATCGACATTGACGATCTTCGCGAAAAGGCTGAAAAGCATTCCGATAAACTGGCCGCAACAATGATTACTTATCCGTCTACACACGGTGTTTTTGAAGTGGGTATCCGTGAAGTAATTGATATCATTCACAAGCATGGCGGACAAGTATATATGGATGGAGCAAACATGAATGCCCAGGTGGGTTATACAAACCCGGCCTACATAGGCGCTGATGTATGTCACCTGAACCTGCATAAAACATTTGCTATTCCGCACGGTGGAGGAGGCCCCGGTGTTGGCCCTATAGGAGTGAAAGCTCATCTGAAGCCTTTCCTGCCTTCTAATCCGGTGGTGAAAAGCGGAGGTGATAAAGCTATCAAAGCTATAGCTTCAGCGCCATTTGGCAGTCCTTTGATTCTGCCGGTTTCTTATGGCTATATCAAACTACTGGGAGGTCAGGGCTTGAAAGAGGCTACCGATGCAGCGATATTAAACTCCAACTACATCAAGGATAAACTGAAAGAACATTACAAGATCCTGTATACCGGTAAACATAATCGTGCCGCACATGAGTTCATTATAGATTGCAATGAGTTTCATCATTCGGCAGATGTAACGGTGATTGAAATTGCAAAACGCTTGCAGGATTATGGAATCCATGCCCCTACGGTTGCTTTTCCTGTACCGGGTACGCTGATGGTAGAACCTACAGAAAGCGAGCCTAAAGCAGAAATGGATCGCTTCATTCACGCCATGATTCAAATCCGTAAGGAAATCCAGGATATTGAAGACGGTAAAGTGGACATATCAGATAATGTCATTAAGAATGCTCCGCATACCTGCGAAATGGTCACTACAGATGACTGGAAGCACAGCTACAGCCGCAAGCAAGCTGCTTTTCCGGCTGAATGCGAGAAAGCAGATAAATACTGGCCTGCCGTCACCAAAATTGATGATGGATACGGAGATCGTAACCTGGTTGTAACATGCGAGCCATTGGAAGATGGATCTGAAAAGTAACAGATTATTAGAGGAAAATAAATACGATTCTCACACTAATGCAAATCGCCCGCAAAAGAAGCTTTAGCTTATTGCGGGCGATTGTTTTCAGCACAGTTTTTTGAATGCTATTTATCAGCTAATAAAATTCATTTCGCTTTGTTTGGTAGTTTTTTCACAATAATGGCATTTTAGCCGGATGCCTTCTCCTTCCCTTACGTATACATTGAATTTCGGGAGGATGCTGTCATGGTGGTTTGTGATGCATTTGGGATTGATGCATTTTACATAGCCTCCAATTTCTCTGGGCATTTCCACATTCCGCTTTTCAACAACTTTAAAATCTTTAATGGTGATGAGCGTAGCATTAGGAGCTACAAGTCCAATTTTATTGATTTCCTCATCCTTAAAATATTTATTGCTGATTTTGATGATGCCTTTTTTCATATACTTTTTGCTTTCAAGATTCATCCCGAAAAGGGCTTGCTCGTCGGAATGGTCCAGGCCTAAGATGCGTACAACTCGCAGCACTACATCTGCCGGGATATGATCGATTACGGTGCCGTTTTCTATGGCTGATACTTTCAGTTCTTTCTTTGTTTCCATGATGCTGTTTATTTAAGTCCTAAAATCGCCGTTAACAATGCTTGTCTCACATAAACGCCATTCAGCGCTTGCTGGAAGTAGTATGCCTTTGGGTCGGCATCCACGTCTTCTGTAATTTCATTTACTCTTGGCAGGGGATGCAACACCCGCATATTGTTTTTTGAGCCGTGAAGCATATTACGGCTCAGCACATACGAGTTTTTTACCTTTTCGTATTCCATCGGTTCACTGAACCGCTCGCGCTGAATCCTTGTCATGTAAACCACATCGCTAAATTTCATCACATCTTCTAATTCTGTATATTGATAATACGCAAGGCCTGCTTTTTTGATGTGTCGCTTCACGGTGCTGGGCAGTTTCAGTTCTACGGGCGAAACCAAATGAAATTCTGTATTAAAATGGCTCATGGCTTCTACAAGTGAATGGACAGTGCGACCGTATTTTAAGTCTCCCACCAGTGCGATTTTAAGATTGTCGAGCGTACCCTGTGTTTTGCGTATGGAGTATAAATCCAGCAGGCACTGTGTGGGATGCTGGTTAGAACCATCCCCGGCATTGATGATCGGTACGGTAGAAACCTCGCCGGCATAGCGGGATGATCCATCGAGGGGATGGCGCATAACAATCAGGTCTGAATAGTTGCATACCGTTAGAATGGTGTCTTTCAGCGATTCTCCTTTTTTGGTCGAAGAGCTGGCAGCATCAGTAAAACCTACTATTTTTCCGCCTAATTGGTTGATGGCGCTCTCAAAACTCAACCTTGTACGTGTTGATGGTTCAAAAAACAGAGAGGCAATTACATGATGTTTTAATAAATCCTGACGCGGATTTTTTTCAAAGGTTTCCGCCAGATCTAAGATTTTCACAAACTCCTCCCGGCTGTAATCTGAGATGGAAATCAGATTTCGGTTTTTTAAATTGGTGTTTTCCATTTCTTTGGTTTTTGGTTGCTTTTCTGCGATAAAAATAAATGCTTTTCGTGATTTTAAGCCAAAAAAAAGGCGGCTAAAAAGCCGCCTTATTAAAAAATTAAAGATTGTGTTTCTTAACAAAATCTTCTAAGATTCCTTCAAGGTTGGGATATCCAATCTCTTGCAGGTCGTAGTAAACTCTTGTGTTGGGCTTTTTGATATTGATAAGACGGTTCAGGTCAATTGGAGTACCAATAACTACGGCGTCGCATTCTGTATTGTTAATGGTTGTCTCCAGGTCTTTCAATTGCTGCTCGCCGTATCCCATGGCTGGCAGTAACGTTCCGATATTCGGATAAATCTTAAACGTTTCTGATAGTTTTCCAACAGTAAATGGTCTTGGGTCTACCATTTCTGCTGCACCAAATTTTTGAGCTGCAACAGTACCGGCGCCGATTTTCATTTCACCGTGCGTAAGCGTTGGACCATCTTCCACAACCAATACTTTCTTGCCTTTGATTACTGAAGGATCATCTACCTTGATAGGTGAAGCGCCATCAATTACGATTGCTTTCGGGTTTACTTTTTCAATGTTCTCACGCACCTGCTGAATATTCTCAGGAGCTGCCGAGTCCATTTTGTTGATAATAACCGCATCCGCCTGACGTAAAGTTACTTCTCCGGGATAATAGTTGAGTTCATGTCCCGGACGGTGGGGGTCGGCTACCGTTATCATCAGGTCTGGCTTATAGAATGAGAAATCGTTATTTCCACCATCCCACAATACAACATCACATCCGTCCGGATCGTTTTCTGCTGCGCGAAGAATAGCTTCATAATCCACACCGGCATAAATCACGTTTCCGCGAACCACATGCGGTTCATATTCTTCCATTTCTTCAATCGTGCACTTATGTTTTTTCAGGTCTTCCAGCTCAGCAAAACGCTGTACTTTCTGAGCAGCAAGGTCGCCATAAGGCATAGGGTGACGTACTGCAACCACTTTCAGTCCTTTTTTCATCAGGTGTTCAATCACCTTACGTGAAGTCTGGCTCTTACCGCATCCTGTGCGAACAGCTCCAACAGCAATTACGGGTTTGGTGCTTTTCACCATAGTGTCTTTGGAGCCTAACAATACAAAATTAGCTCCATTGGCGTTTACGATTGCGCTGATGTTCATTACATGCTGATAGGGAACATCGCTGTAAGAAAATACGCAATCATCTACGTTCAGCTCTTTAATGAGTCTTGGAAGCTCTTCCTGGGCATAAATCGGAATGCCATCAGGGTATAACTCTCCGGCCAGCTCGGCGGGATATTTTCTGCCATCGATATCGGGAATTTGTGCCGCAGTAAATGCTACTACGTTATAGGCCTCGTTTCCACGAAAATAGGTGTTAAAATTGTGGAAGTCTCTACCGGCAGCACCAATGATTATTACATTTTTCTTTTCCATTGATAACTGTTTTAATTTGTTAATATGAATTTATTTTTTAGTTAGCGCAAAATTAAATCTTTAAACATCCTGTACAAGACAAATCGTGTTAAATATTTAACAAAAGATGTTGAAATAGTTCTAAGATATTGATATTTATATGGATATTTCGGGAGAAAAAATATTTAAGATATAGCTGGATACTCATTGCATACACAAAAAATTCAGATTTCCGAGAGACTGAATCCGGAATAATAGATTCCCGCCCGAACGTGCCGTTCGGTACGGGCGGGCCGTACTGCATCACTTCGCTATTGCTTCGTGATTTGTACGGAATGACCGGACTATAGGGGTCATCAAAGAAAAAGCGCGCGACGACACGAAATTATTTTAAAATGCGTCGTCGCGCGCTTTTTCCATGTTTATCAGTAACACATGGTCATTTCGCAGCCCATGTTTCGCACTATAAATGGTCAGGCATTTTTTAAGCCCTATAAGCGAAACAATGGGCAAGACCCGCCCGAACGACTGATGTCATTCAGTCGGGCGGGAATCTAATTCCCCGTATTTTTCGTCTACTGGATATTCAGCCAGTGAAAGCTAAATCTATACATTCAATAATTTATCAAGAATTCAGGAATTGCTTTTTGTTAAATCGCAAGCAGTGCCTAATCTAAATTTGTTTTGTAAGCATTTTAATGTATTTTAGTCAGAATATTTAGCAAAGCCAACAAAATATATTATGAGGGCTGCTTATTTAATTTATAAAGATGATAAAAAAGTTTACTTATTTATTTATAATTGGTGTATTCTGTGTTATTAGTTTGTCTGTATTCAGCTCAGAAATTCCCAATGCTCAGCAGGACACCGGCAAAGTGAAACAACAAATTCAAATGCTTGAAGATAAGGCTAAAGGTTATTATTATTCAGCTCCTGACACTGCGTATCTTTACCTTGACTCCGCTCTTCAAGTAGCAATTAAAAATGATGATATTCCCGGGCAGTTCGGAATTATTAAGGAAAAAGGGGCTTTGCTTGCAAATCAAAGATTGTTTGACTCTGCTTTGTTTTACTATGATATTGCCTTAGATTATATTGATAATGAAGTTCCAGAAAATGAGGTATATATGCTAAAAAACCTCAAAAGTGAGGCTTTATATTATCATGGAAATATTGATTCAGCTTTGATTATTAACAAAGAAGTTATGAAATATGCTCATGAGCATCAAGATACTTCATTGCTTCTGCGCTCCTATGCAAATAGGTCATCTTTTGAAAATTCCAGAGGAAACTTCACTGAATCGCTGGAGTATGGTTTAAAAGCCTTGGATTATACACGAAATGTTACCGAAGTAGTGATAACGCAGATGAGAATTGCTTCTGTTTATATTGAAATCAAGCAACCGGATAAAGCCATTGAAAGACTCAGGGAATCTCTGATATTAACCAAACAAGACGATGAAAGAGACTTTTCAGCTTTGATATATAACAATCTTGGAAGAGCCTTTGAAATGGACGAGAGGTTTGATTCCGCCTTGTATTATTATAACAAAAGCTATGAATTATATAAGGAAAAAGGGTTGCAAACGAAAGTCCCGGTTAGTCTGATAAATATTGGTAATATTTATCTGGAATACGATGAGTATGATAAAGCAATGAGATATTACAGGGAAGCATATCGTCACCCTAATATGCGTAATCACACCAAAGCGCTTACAGCAACTACTGTCAATATCGGAGTTATTTATTCTTTAACAAACCGGCCTGATTCAGCAACTTATTATTTAGAGCGTGGCTATCAATTGGCTGATAAGCACGGGTATGCGAATTTTAAACTTATAGCTTTGAACAGGATGGCTGATAACGAAGAAAACAAAGAAAACTATCTTGAAGCCCTTGCCCTAAAAGACAGCGCCATGCAGTTGAATGACAGTATCTGGGATGACAAGCTAAACGAACGCGTTGCAGCTCTGCAAGCTGAGGCAAACATAGAACAGAAAATCAGAGAGAACGATTTGCTTCGCAAAAGAGATCAGGAAAACCAGCGTAAATTGTTTTATCAGCGGGTATCATTAGTTTTACTCGGCTTAGGTATCCTAAGTGTAGTTGTTATGCTAATTGTAACCTATCGCAACAGAGAAAAGTTAAAAGTTTTGAATGTATCGCTAAGTGAGAAAAATAAGGAAATCAGCCAGAAAAACAAACAACTTGAAGAACTCAATAAAACCAAGGATAAGTTTTTCTCAATAATTTCTCATGA